>DATDEV010000246.1:0-24444 GCA_036522995.1 Polyangiaceae bacterium | reverse complement strand
CGTCGCAGGTCAGTTGCCCTGCGACGCAGATGTTGTTGGCGCAGTAGGCGTTACCCGGGTACTCCTCACAATGGTAATAGGCGGGCGGGCAGTTCTGGCTGAGGCTGCTGCTGACGCCTAGCCCGTCGCAAGAGTACACGTTGCCGTCCTTGCAGAACTGGCTGTAGGGAGCGCAGGTCGTTGCCACACACGCGCCGCTGGAGCAAACCTCGCCGGTCGCTGCGCAGTCCTGCGAGGGCGGGAGCCATTCGCTGCCGGAGTCGTTACACGCGACGATGACCGAGCCGTTGCAGCTCACCTTGCCTGGGTCGCAAACCTTGGTCCGGCAGGCGGTCGCTACCGAGTCGCACACCTGGCCCGCATTGCACTCGGCGAGCAGCGACGAGCTCGTGCCGTTGGCGGCGCACAGGTACACGTCCCCGTCCTGGCAAAGCTTGGCGCCCGGCTCGCAGGTAAAGTCGTGACACAGACCTTCGAAGCAAGTTTGGTCGGCGTCTCTACAGGACTTGCCGCCCGGCAACGGACCCGAGCCATCCGGCTTGCACTTGGTGGCCAATTCGCCGTCGCAGAGCGGACCGTCCGGCTTGCAGACGACGTCGCGACAGCTGGCGCTCTCCTCTTCCTCGAAGCAGTGCTGCGAGGGGCCGCACGCTTTCGACAGCTTGGAGCCGCTGCCGGTGCTGTCGCAGAGGTAGACCGACCCATCCTTGCAGACCTCGCTGTCGGGTTCGCACTTCTCTTCGGGGTTGCCGGCTGGCGAGCACTCGCCGTCGCTGCAGGTTTCCGGGGGGAGGCAAGTTTCATCGACCTTCTCGGTCTTGCCGTCGTCGCTACACACCTTGATGGCGAGGCCATCGCAGGTGCGTTCCCCGGGCGTGCACGAAGTGGTTTCGTCGCCCGGCTGGGTCTTCGACGAGCCACCGCAGCTCGCGAGAGCGAGCCCCAAACCAACCAACACCACGAGCGAGCTATGTCTACCCATCACCGATCTCCCGTCCGCAACCCCTAGCTTAGTGCCCATGACCAACCTGTGACGTGTCAAAAATCGTACGTCGCGAGCTTCGACGCTGCGCCTGCCCGCTTACAGGATCACGTCGAGGATGCGGTCGAGCTCGTCCCAGCTCGCGTACTTGACCAGGATCTCGCCCTTGCCGTCGCGCTCACGCACCTCGACTTTGGTGCCCAGGCGCTTGCTCAGCCGCGTCTCCAAATCACGCACATTGGCGGGCTTTTCTTTGCCCGTAGGGCGTCCACCCGGGCTGGCCTTGCCGTCCTTGGTAGTGCGGACCAGCGCCTCTGTCTGACGCACGCTCAGGCGCCCGCGCACGACTTTTTCGGCCAGCTCGGAAAGCTGCTTGTCGTCGGGCGAGCCGAGCAGAGCCCGTGCATGCCCCTCGGACAGCTCGCCGATCACCACGCGCTCGCGCACGCTCGCGGGCAGGCGCAACAGCCGCAGCGCGTTGGCGATGGTCGAGCGATCCTTGCCCACGCGCTGCGCCAGCGTGTCCTGGGTGTAGCCGTGCTCCTTGACCAGGCGATCCATCGCTTCGGCAAACTCGATCGGGTCGAGATCTTCGCGCTGGATATTCTCGATCAGCGCCAGCTCGAAGGCGTCGCGCGCCGAAACGTCGCGCACGACGACCAGCACCTGCTTCATGTCGGCGCGCTGCGCCGCGCGCCAGCGCCGCTCGCCGGCGATCAGCTCGAAGTCGTCGGAGCCCGGGCGACGGCGTACGACCAGCGGTTCGAGCAAGCCGTGCTCGCGCAAGGACGAGGCCAGCTCGTCGAGCTTGGCGCTGTCGAAGTGCTGGCGAGGCTGGCCGCGCTGCGGCACGATCTTGTCGATCGGGCAGGAAAACACGTTGCCTTCGCCGTAGCTCGGCGCAGCGGGCGCGCCCGGGGGGGGCGCAGCCGCGGGCGCCGGCATGCGCGCGGGTAGCAGCGCGTCGAGGCCGCGACCCAGGCCCCGCAGCGGCTTCTTCGGGTCGTTCAAGCGGGCGCCCCCAGCAGCTCGTGCGCCAAGCTCAGGTAGCCCTGCGCGCCCTTGCTACCGACGTCGTAGAGCAGCGCTGGCAGGCCGTGCGAGGGCGCTTCCGAGAGCCGCACGTTGCGCGGAATGATCGAGTCGAAGACGCGGAAGTGTTTGCGCACCTCGTCGGCGACCTGGTGCGCCAGGCGATTGCGCGGATCCCACATCGTGAGCACGATGCCTTCGACGGTGAGCTCGGGGTTGAGCGCTGCCTTCACGCGATCGATGGTGGCCATCAGGTACGTGATGCCCTCGAGCGCATAGTACTCTGGTTGTAGGGGGACGATCACCCGCTCGGCCGCCACCAACACGTTCAGCGTCAGCACGCCGAGCGAAGGCGGCGAGTCGATGATCACGAACTCGTAGTCCCCGGCGCCCTCGCGCAGCACCGAGCGTAGGTGCGTCCCGCGATCGGTGCCTTCGAACAGCTCGTACTCGACGGCCGTCAAATCCTGCGTGGCGGGGGCGAGGTCGAGCGTGGCCTGGGGCGTCTTCTGCAGCACGCCCGCCAGGTCCGACCTGCCAATCAGCGCGTCGTAGATGGTCCGCTCGGTGGTGCCTGGGCGCACGCCGACGCCGCTGGAAGCGTTGCCCTGCGGATCCATATCGACCAGCAGCACGCGCCTCTCGGCCGCGGCCAGGCTGGAGGCCAGGTTTACGGCCGTGGTCGTCTTGCCGACACCGCCTTTTTGATTGGCGATCGCGATGATACTCGGCCGTCCGCTCATGCTCGCCGCGGACCCTACCAGAAGGGTTGCGACGTGAGCGGGAACCGCCCGCAAGCCTTCGCGCGCGCCTGATCGGCGCTCGGCCCAGCGCGGCTCGGCCCAGGCGCGCCTTATCGAAGTGTGCGGAACCGCCTCGGATTTTTTGGATGACGTAAGGCACTGTCGTACTGTGTGAGTAGATGTAGGTGTGAGTAGGCTTTCTTGGACCGACGGACCTCAGCTCAGCTTCCCTCCTTGCGTGACCGGCTCTCCACGGCGCTCCTCGATGACGCCGGGTTGGCAGCCGCGACAGCTCGGGAGCGGATTCTCGAGCGCAGCTTCTTCGTCATCCCGGTCACGCCAGCTCCTGCCCGCGTCGTCGACCTTTCCGCCTCACGCCCCCGCCTCCGCCCCCGCACCTGAAGCGCCCCGACGTACCGACAAGGAGACTCCCGACCCCATGGCTTCGCCCAAGAACTACTCCACTTTCGCTGACTTCGAGCGCGACACGCTCCGACCCGACATGCGCATCGGCTGGTCTACGTCCGACGAGATCGAGTCGACCGGCGCGCAGGAGCTCGACTTCGATCTCGACCCGTTCGAGGCCAAGCTCTGGGCCGCCGAACAGGACGGCGACTGAACGTCGCTTCACACCGATCTTGCGTCCCTCTCCCGGGACCTTGGACCCTGCTCGGCTGCCTCCGAGCGGGGTCCGCTTTTTTTGGGGCAGGGATCAACAGGGAGGCGGGGAAGCGGGGAGGCCTGCGAGCCCAGATTTGGGGGTTCGATCCGTTCGACACCTCGCGGAGCCTGCGCAGGCGTCGCCTGGCGCGTCGCGGCTCGACCCCCAAAATTCAGACCCTGCCTCCCCGCCTCCCTGTTGATTCTCGCTCGTGTTTTTTGCGGCGGGAGCGTTGACGTTGTGCGCGCGGCATGTAAGGTCTGC
This sequence comes from Polyangiaceae bacterium, assembly GCA_036522995.1. Lineage (GTDB taxonomy): Bacteria > Myxococcota_A > Polyangia > Polyangiales > Polyangiaceae > PMG-095. Next base: position 20,762 of record DATDEV010000246.1, on the reverse strand, counting down.
CGCCGCTGTCATGGTCGAGATGCAAGTCAACGTTCAGAGGCTGAGCCCGGTGCTGGTGGAGTTCGACGTCGAGGTGGGCGTCGGTCGAGTCACGACGGAGCTCGAGAAGGCGTATAGCCAGATTGCCCGCACCGCGAAGGTGCGCGGGTTTCGACCCGGTAAGGCTCCGCGGCGGATCCTGACGCACCTGTACGGCGCACGCATCGCGGCCGACGTGGCGCAGAAGCTCGTCGACGAGACGTTCCCGCAAGCCGTCACGGACCAGAAGCTGCAGCCGGTCACGTCGCCTGCTGTCGAGTCGCAGGGCGTGGAAGAGAACAAGCCGTTCTCTTACAAGGCGCGCGTCGAGGTGCTGCCCGAGATCACCGGCGTGAGCTACGAGGGCCTGGCTGCCAAGCGCGCCAAGGTCGACGTGGCCGACGAGGCCATCGACAAGGAGCTCGACGCGGTGCGCCGCGCGCACTCCACCTGGGAGCCACCCAAGGCCGCCCGCGCCAGCGCTGCTGGCGACCAGGGCACGATCGATTTCGTGGTGTCGGTCGACGGCGAGACGATCGAAGACGCCGGTGCCTCCGACTTCCAGGTCGAGCTGGGCGGCGGCACGCTGCTGGCTCAGATCGAAGAAGCGGTGCTCGGCAAGGGCGTGGGCGACACGGCCTCGGCCGAGGTGCCGATGCCGGCGCAGCACCCGCACCCCAAGCTGCGTGGCAAGACGGCCAAGTTCGCCATCACGCTCAAGGACCTCAAGGAGCGCATCTTGCCGTCGGCCGACGACGAGTTCGCCAAGGACGTCGGCGAGTTCGAGACGCTCGCGGCGCTCAAGGAAGACATCAAGAAGAAGCTCGAGACCCAGGCCAAGGAGCAGAGCGACAACCAGCTCGCCGAGCAGCTGGTGCTGGAGCTGGTCAAGGCCAACCCGGTGCCGGTGCCGCCCTCGCTGGTCGAGCGGCAAATGCGCCTGACCGAGCAGGAAATCCTGACTCGGGCCCGCAGCCAGGGCCAGCGGGTGACCGGCCTGGGCGACGAGCTGCGCGGCAAGCTGGTCGAGGACAGCGAGATCAAGGTGCGGGCGGGCCTGCTGATGGCGGAAATTGCCAAGAAGGAAGGCATCGTCATCGGCAACGAGGAGATCGAGAGCGGTCTCAAGGAGCTGGCCGAGCAGACCGGGCAGAACCTTGCGAAGGTCCGGGCCCAGTACAAGGATCAGCAAAAGCGCGAAATGCTGATCGGCATGATCCTCGAGAACAAGGTGCTCGACATCATCGAGTCGAAAGCCAAGATCGAAGAAGCCTAGCCTTTCGGACAGCTAGCCCCCGACCGTTACTCGACCTAAGCTAGCGGTCGAAGCGTTTGGGGATGGGGCCCCCAACGCCACGCGACTGAGACGAGAGGAATAGAAGGATGAAACGACCCGAGACCCGCGCCCAGGCTATGGACGTTCTCGAGCGCGCTGCGCTGCGCCCCGAGGCCAACATCATCTACCCGCACGTGGTCGAAACCACGCATCGCGGCGAGCGCACGTGGGACATCTTTTCTCGGCTGCTCAAGGACCGCATCGTGTTTTTGGGCAGCGCCGTCGACGACGACGTCGCCAACATCATCATTGCCCAGTTCCTGTTCCTGGAGAGCGAGGATCCCGACAAGGACATCCAGCTCTACATCAACTCGCCGGGCGGCGTGGTTACGGCCGGTCTCGCGATTTACGACACGATGCAGTACGTGCGCTGCAACGTGAGCACCATCTGCGTCGGCCAGGCCGCCAGCATGGGCGCGGTGCTACTCGGCGCGGGTATGAAGGGTCGGCGCTTCGTGCTGCCGCACTCCCGCATCATGATCCACCAGCCGCTCGGCGGCGCGCGCGGTCAGGCCACGGACATCGAGATCCAGGCGCGCGAAATCCGCCACATGAAGGACGTCCTCACCGACATCCTGGCCAAGAGCACGGGTCGCAACCGCGACGAGCTGGCCAAGGACATCGAGCGCGACTTCTACATGGGCGCGCAACAAGCCAAAGAATACGGCATCATCGACGAAATCTTCGAGCACAAGAAGAAGGTCGAAAAATCCTGAGCCCGCGTCGAGGGGCTGGGGCTTATCAGCCCGTAATCGCTAGGGTCTTCGCGCGCCAGAAACGCGGCGTCACCTGGCGCGTGCTGCGCTGCGCGCCAAGTCGTGACGCTGGGTCTGCACTTAGGCTGTGCCGGGAAGGGCCGCATATGTGTCAGGCTCGAGCAGAACCTTGCGACGCGTCGCGAGGGGCCTTACAATTTCAAGAATTCTGAAACGATAATCCCAACATCGGGCAGGGCGAGAGAGCAAACAGTGGAGAGAAGGCGAGACGAATCCAACGGGAACCTGTGCTGCTCCTTCTGCGGTAAATCCCAGAAGGAAGTCAAAAAGCTCATCGCAGGTCCGACCGTCTACATTTGCGACGAGTGCATCGCGCTCTGCAACGACATCATCGCCGAAGAAGTCGAGAAGGACGAGCCCGCGGGCGGTTCCGACCCGATGCCCAAGCCGTCCGAGATCAAGGCGATCTTGGACGACTACGTGGTCGGGCAAGATCGCGCCAAGAAGGTGCTCTCGGTCGCCGTCTACAACCACTACAAGCGCATCGACTCGAAGGTGGCGGCCGAGGACGTCGAGCTCGGCAAGAGCAACATCCTGCTGCTCGGTCCGACCGGTAGCGGCAAGACGCTGCTGGCCCAGACCCTGGCCAAGATCCTCAAGGTGCCGTTCGCGATCGCGGACGCGACCACACTTACGGAAGCGGGCTACGTCGGCGAGGACGTCGAGAACATCATCGTCCAGCTGCTGCAGAACGCCGACCACGACGTGGAGCGGGCGCAGCGCGGCATCGTTTACATCGACGAAATCGACAAGATCAGCCGCAAGAGCGACAACCCCTCGATCACGCGCGACGTGTCCGGTGAAGGCGTGCAGCAGGCGCTGCTCAAGATCATCGAAGGCACGGTCGCCAACGTGCCGCCCAAGGGCGGCCGCAAGCACCCGCAGCAGGACTTCTTGCAGGTCGACACCAGCAACATCCTGTTCATCTGCGGCGGCGCCTTCGTCGGTCTGGATCAGATCATCCAGCGGCGCATGGGTCAGTCGCGCATGGGCTTCGGCGCCGACGTGAAGAGCAAGAACGACTTGAAGCTCGGCGACCTGCTGAGCGAGGTGCAACCGGAGGACCTACTCAAGTTCGGTCTGATCCCGGAGTTCATCGGTCGCTTGCCGGTGATCGCGACGCTGCACGAGCTCAGTGAAGAAGCGCTGGTCGACATCCTGACCAAGCCCAAGAACAGCCTGGTCAAGCAGTTCCAAAAGCTGTTCGAGTTCGACGGCGTGAAGCTGAAGTTCACCAAGGGCGCGCTGCAAGCCATCGCCAAAGAGGCGCTGACGCGCGAGAGCGGTGCCCGCGGCCTGCGCGCGATCATGGAAGAAGCCATGCTCGACGTGATGTACGACGTGCCTTCCAAGCAGGGCATCAAGGAAGTGGTCGTGAACGAGGACGCCATCAACAAGGGCGACACGCCGCTCATCGTCTACCACAAGGAAGCTGGGGTCGGTTGACGCTGCCCCAAGCGCAGCGAGGCTGACCCATGTTCTTCAAGAACGACGGCAACGGTAGTCCCGGGGGGAGGCGAGTCGTCCCGGCCCTGCCGCTGCGCGACATCATCGTGTTCCCGCACATGGTGTCCCAGCTGTTCGTCGGTCGGGAACGCAGCATCGCGGCGCTCGACGAGGCGATGGCGCAGAGCAAGGAGATCTTCCTGGCGGCGCAGCGCAGCGCCAAGACCAACGATCCCACCCCTGACGACATCTACGCGGTCGGCACGCTGGGCACGATCGTGCAGCTTTTGCGGCTAGCCGACGGCACCGTCAAGGTGCTGGTCGAAGGGCGCCAGCGCGCGCGCGTGCGCCGCTACCTCGAGAGCGCCGACTTCTTCCAGGTCGAGCTGGAAGAGATCGTCGAAGCCATTCCGGCCGACGTCGAGGTCGAGGCGCTGATCCGCAGCGTGCAGAGCACGTTCGAGGTCTACGTCAAGCTCAACAAGAAGGTGCAGCCCGAAGTGCTGATGAGCGTGCAGAGCATCGACGATGCCGGCAAGCTCAGCGACACGATCGCGGCCAATCTGCCCACCATCAAGCTCAGTGATCGTCAGGCGCTGCTCGAAATGGAGGACGCCAAGAAGCGTCTAGAGCGTCTGTACGAATTGATGCAAGCCGAGATCGAGATTCTCCAGGTGGAGAAGAAGATCCGCTCCCGCGTCAAGAAGCAGATGGAGAAGACGCAGAAGGAGTACTACCTCAACGAGCAAATGCAGGCCATCCAGAAGGAACTGGGTGGTGGCGAGCGCGACGAGTTCAAGAACGAGATCGCGGAAATCGAGGAGAAGCTCAAGGCCAAGAAGCTCTCCGAAGAGGCGCTCGGCAAGGTCAAGAAAGAGCTGAAGAAGCTCAAGATGATGCACCCGACCAGCGCGGAAGCGACCGTGGTGCGCAACTACGTCGACTGGATCTTGAGCTTGCCCTGGCAAGACAAGACCGAAGAGCGCTTCGACATCGCCGAAGCCGAGAAGATCCTCGATGAGGATCACTACGGGCTGAAGAAGCCCAAAGAGCGCATCATCGAGTACCTGGCGGTGCAGGCGCTGACCAAGAAGCTCAAGGGCCCGATCCTGTGCTTCGTCGGCCCGCCTGGCGTGGGCAAGACCAGCATCGCGCGCAGCATCGCGCGCGCCACGGGTCGCAAGTTCACGCGTCTATCGCTGGGCGGCGTGCGCGACGAGGCCGAGATTCGCGGCCATCGGCGCACGTACATCGGCGCGCTGCCGGGCAAGATCGTGCAGAGCCTGAAGAAGGTGGGCTCCAACAATCCGCTGTTCTTGCTCGACGAGATCGACAAGATGAGCACGGATTTTCGCGGTGATCCGGCCGCGGCGTTGCTCGAGGTGCTCGACCCCGAGCAGAACAACACCTTCAACGATCACTACCTGGACCTGGACTACGACCTCAGCGACGTGATGTTCATCACCACCGCGAACACCTTGAGCGGCATCCCGGTGCCGCTGCAGGATCGCATGGAGATCATCCAGCTCACGAGCTACACCGAGTTCGAAAAGCTGAACATCGCCGAGAAGTACCTGGTGCCGCGGCAGAAGAAGGAGTGCGGCCTCGACGACGTCAACCTGACGTTCAGCGAGAACGCCATCCGCACCATCATTCACCACTACACGCGTGAAGCCGGCGTGCGCTCGCTCGAGCGCGAGATCGCCTCGGTCTGCCGCAAGGCAGCGCTGAAGGTGGTGCGCGAGGGTAAGGACCAGGCGATCGAGATCAAGGGCACGGACATTCCGGGCTTCTTGGGCGTGCCGAAGTACCGGCTGGGCAAGAAGGAAGAGGCCGACCAGGTCGGGCTCACCCACGGGCTATCGGTCTCCGACCACGGCGGCGACATCCTCGACTGCGAGGTCAGCGTGGTGGCTGGCAAGGGCAAGCTGGTGATCACCGGCCTACTCGAGAAGGGCATGGAGGAGAGCGCCCAGGCTGCCATGAGCTACGTGCGCTCACGCTCCGCCATCTTCAAGCTGGCGCCGGATTTCTATCAGACCATCGACGTGCACGTGCACTTCCCGGACTTCGTGCGCAAGGACGGACCGAGCGCCGGCGTCACCATGGCCACCAGCATCGCCAGCGCGCTCACGCGCGTGAGCATCAAGACCGAGGTGGCCATGACCGGCGAGATCACGCTGCGCGGCCGCGTGATGCCGATCGGCGGGCTGAAGGAGAAGCTGCTCGCAGCTCACCGCAACGGCATCAAGACCGTGATCGTGCCGCGCGAGAACCGCAAGGATCTCAAAGAGGTGCCGCGGCGCGTGCTGCGCGGTCTGCGCATCGTGCTGGTCGACCACATGGACGACGTGCTGCGCGAGGCCATGAACTTCGCTGACGGCGACGCGCTGTTCGGTCGCCGTCGCACCCGCACCGAGTATCGGGGTGGCGAGTACTTCGAGGAACGCATCGAAGGCGACGACACGGCCGTCAACGTGCCGCCCGGTACGCCCGTGCCCGGTGAGCAGCCGGGGCTGTCTTAAAAAGCCTCGGACGAGCGGCCGATCGGTTGACCCCTAGCCGGGTCGAGGGCACGCTTAGACGTCGTCCAATGGGTTCCAGGTTTTGGGGTAAATGCGCCGCGCCATTGCTCTTCGCGAGCGTGCTGGGCTGCGGTTACTCCAACGACACGCAGCCGCCTGCACCCGGGAGCAGCGGCAGCACGAGCATGGGCGGCGGCGCCGGCAGCGGCGGTGCCGTGAGCTGCGAAGCGACGCAGCCGGGCGTGGCGCCGCTGCACCTGCTCACGCGCTTTCAGTACGACAACGCGGTGCGTGATCTGTTCGGCGACACCAGCCGACCCGCGCGGGCCTTTCCACCAGAGAACGAAGCGGACGGCTACCGAACCAATGCCGCCGCCAATCCCGCCAACCCGCTGCTCGTCGAAAACTATCTGATCGCCGCCGAGACGGTCGCGGCGCGAGCTGCCGCTGGCGTGGCCGAGCTGGCGCCCTGCGCCGAGGGCGGGGATCAAGCGGCGTGCGGCTACGCCTTCATCGGTAGCTTCGCCAGTCGCGCGTTTCGCAGGCCGGCGAGCGAGGAGGAGCTGATGCCCCTCATGAAGCTCTTCGATGCGGGGCTGTCAAAAGGTTACGCCACGGGCATCGAGCTCGTGATTCAAGCCGTGCTGCAATCGCCGCAGTTCCTGTACCGGGTCGAGGCGCTGAAGTCCGCGACGCCGGAGACCGGCGCGATCGCCCTCGGCAGCTACGAGCTGGCAAATCGTCTGGCGTTCACGCTGTGGGGCTCGGTGCCCGACGCCGAGCTGATGGCCGCCGCCGCAAGCGGCACGCTCGTCACGGCCAAAGACGTCGAGCGCGAGGCGCGTCGGCTGGTGGAAAGCTCCAAGGCGCGCGACATCGTGCGCGACTTCAGCGAGCAGTGGCTGATGCTGAGCCGACTCGAGGGCGCGGCTCGCGACGGCACGACGCTCGAGCCGACGGTGCTGGCCGGCTCGCTGAAGGGCTCGCTGGCGGCGTTCTTGGACGACGCTTACTTCGGGGCGAGCAGCAGCTTCGATAACGTGTTCACCTCGCCCAAGGTTTGGTTCGATCAGGCGATGGCACCCCTCTACGGAGCCGGGGAGCCGCAGTCCGGGTTCGAGGCGCGCACCATGGACGATCCGCGCTCGGGTCTGCTCAGCCAACCGGCGCTGCTCACGTTGCTGTCGCATTCGTCGCAAACCGCCCCGGTGCTGCGCGGCGTCTTCGTGCGCGAGCGCATCCTGTGCCTGGAGGTGCCGCCACCACCGCCCGACGTGAACGTGAATCCGCCCGACCCGGACCCGAACGCCACGACGCGCGAGCGCTTTCGGCAGCACACCGAGCAGGCCGCTTGCTCGGCCTGTCACAAGCTGATCGACGGCATCGGCTTCGGCTTCGAGCGCTATGACCAGCTGGGTCGCTATCGCGCCACCGAGAATGGCCTCGACGTCGACGAGTCTGGTAGCGTGATCGGCAGCGAGGAGGCCGGGTTGGACGGCGACTTCGTGGGCGTCGCCGAGCTGTCGAGCCGGATTGCGGTGAGCCCGCGGGCCCGCGATTGCCTGGCTACCCACTGGTACCGCTACTCGTTCGGACGCCGTGAAACGGCAGAGGATCAGTGCAGCTTGGACCAACTGAAGCAGCGCTTTGCAGCTTCCGCGGGCAACCTGAAGGAGCTGCTCGTGGGGCTCACGCTGACCGACTCGTTCCTGTATCGACCCGCCATCACGGAGGCGCCATGAGCCGTCCGGTCTCCCGGCGCACGCTGCTCAAGGCAGCATCCGGCGCAGTACTGGCGCTGCCGCTCTTGCCGTCGCTGCGCGCGCGCGCTCAAGAGGCGGAGTTCCCGAAGCGCTTCGTCACCATGTACACCCCCAACGGGGTGATCCACGACGGCTGGTGGCCGACCGCCGTTGCCAGCGAGACGGACTTTCAGCTCAGCACGAGCCACCTGCCACTCGCCGCCTACCGCGATCGCCTGCTGATCTTGGGTGGGCTCGACATGAAGGTTGCGCTGGACGGCGCCGGCGGACCGCATCAACGCGGCATCGGCGGGCTATTCACCAATATGCCGCTGGGCGAGGGCGCGTTCGTGGACGGCTGCGGTCGCACGGCGGGCTGGGCCACTGGCATCAGCGTCGACCAGCGCATCGCCAACCAGATCGGGATGGCCAGTCCGGTTGGCAGCTTGCAGCTCGGCGTGCGCGCGACGGAAAATGACGTGCAAGGCCGGATCTCGTACGCGGGCCCGGGCATGCCGCTGCCTCCGCTCAACACGCCGCTCGAGCTCTACAAGCGGGTATTCGAGGGGTTTTCGCCGCCCGCCGTGACCCCCGACCAGGACGCCGCCAAGGCGCTACTGGCGCAGCGCAAGAGCGTGCTCGACGCCGTGAATTCGGAGTTTGCCGCGCTGAACAAGCGCCTCGGCGCCACCGATCGTCACACGCTCGACGCGCACCTCACCCTGGTGCGCGACGTCGAACGGCGCCTGTCGCTCGGGCTCGGGGATTGCGACAAGCCCGAAACGCCTCCGATGCTCGACGGCACCAGCGAGCTCGACATGGCGATGATCGCCGAGCTGGAGCTGGACATGCTGGCGCTGGCATTCGCTTGCGATCTCACGCGCGTGGCAAGCTTCGAGATTTCTACGGCGCTCAATCGCATCCGCTATCCCTGGGTCAACAGCCTGGGTGAAGGTCACTCGCTTTCGCACGCCGGCGCGAGCGACATGGACGCCAAGGCGCAGCTTTTGGCCCGCCAGGCCTGGCACTCGAGCTTGATCGCGCGATTGTTCGACCGGTTAGCGAGCATTCCCGAGGGCGACGGCACGGCGCTCGACAGCACGCTGTTGTTCTGGGGTAACGAGGTGTCGCTCGGCACCGCCCATTCGCACGACAACATGCCGTTCGTGCTGGCGGGTGGGACCTGGGCTTTCCGCACCGGGCGCTATCTCACCTACAACGGCAACTCCCACGCCGATCTGTTGGTCTCGATCCTCAACGCCATGGGCGTGAACGAGACCACCTTCGGCGACCCGCAGCACTGCACGGGACCTCTTCCCGGCCTCGTGTAGACGAAGCAAAATCAACAGGGAGGCGGGGAGGCGGGGAGGTTTTGTTGGGCTCGCCGAGCGTTGGTGCGCGTCGCCGTGACGCTTTCGGCGAATGCCTCGCGACTCGAACCCCCAAATTCTCGTTCTGGTCTCCCCGTCTCCCCGCCTCCCTGTTGATTCCCCCCGTTACGGGTTGACGGCGGGTGGGTATTTCGGTGATTTGGCGCGCATGAGTGACGTGAAGACGGCGATCACGCCGCGCCGCGACCAAGACTATCCCGCCTGGTACCAGGAAGTGGTGCGCGAGGCCGACCTGGCCGAGCAATCCGACGTGCGCGGCTGCATGGTGATCAAGCCGTGGGGCTACGGCATCTGGGAGAACATCCAGCGCGTGCTGGATCGCATGTTCAAGGCGACCGGACACAAGAACGCCTACTTTCCGCTGTTCATCCCGCTCAGTTACCTGGCCAAGGAGGCCGAGCACGTCGAGGGCTTCGCCAAGGAGTGCGCGGTCGTCACCCACCACCGCCTGGAGGCAGCGCCCGGAGGCGGGCTACGCCCGGCGCCGTCTGCGCAGCTGGCCGAGCCGCTAGTCGTGCGTCCCACGTCGGAGACGATCATCGGGGCGTCGTTCGCCAAATGGGTCAAGTCGTACCGGGACTTGCCGATCTTGATCAACCAGTGGTGCAACGTGGTGCGCTGGGAGATGCGCACGCGCCTGTTCCTGCGCACCGCGGAGTTCCTGTGGCAGGAGGGGCACACCGCGCACGAGACCGAGGCCGAGGCGCGCGAAGAGACCGAGAAGATGCTCAAGGTCTACGCCGAGTTTGCGCGCGACTACATGGCAGTGCCGGTGTTCATGGGCGAAAAGACCGAGAGCGAGCGCTTCCCGGGCGCGGTGCAGACGCTGTGCGTCGAGGCCATGATGCAGGACCGCAAGGCGCTGCAGGCCGGTACCTCCCACTTTTTGGGCCAGAATTTCGCCAAGAGCAGCGGTATTCGCTTCCTGTCGCGCGACAACAAGGAAGAGCTGGCGTGGACGTCGAGCTGGGGCGTCAGCACGCGCCTGGTGGGCACGCTGATCATGGTGCACGCCGACGATGACGGCATGATCATTCCGCCGCGGCTTGCTCCCACGCACGTGGTCATCTTGCCGATCACGCCCAAGCCCGAAACGCGCGATGCCGTGCTCAAGGCGGCGCGCGAGCTGGCCGACAAGATCCGCGAGCAGCCGTTCAACCGAGGCACGGTCGAGGTCGAGGTCGACGAGCGCGATCTGCCGGGCGGCGCCAAGAGCTGGGAGTGGATCAAGAAGGGCGTGCCGCTGCGCATCGAGATCGGCCCGCGCGACCTGGAGAAGGGCACCGTCGCGGTCTACCGGCGCGATCAGGGCCCGAAGGACAAGACGTTCCCCGTAGCGGCCGACGTGCCCGCCAGCTTGCCGGCGCTGCTGCAGGAGATGCAGGACAGCTTGCTGAAAAAGGCCCTGGCTCTACGCGACCAGCACACCGTCAATATCGACTCGGAACAGGAGTTTTACGCCTTCTTCACGCCCAAGAACGAAAGTAAGCCGGAAATTCACGGCGGGTTCGCGCTGGCGCACTTTAGCGGCTCGCGCGAGGTGGAGGAGAAGCTGAAGAACGAGCTGAAGGTCACGGTCCGCTGCATCCCCCGTGACGTCGCAGTCGAGCCGGGCAAGTGCATCTTCACGGGCGAGCCGAGCTCCCAGCGCGTGATCTTCGCGAAGGCGTACTGAGCTTCGCAGCCGGGGCACTGCGGGGCTGCTCAAAGCGCCTGAAAGTAAAAGCTGGCTCCGAAGGCCACGCGGTAGCTGCCGTACTGGAACGTCGAAGCGCCGCTGGGCTTTCCGGGGACCAGCCAGTGATCCCAGGCGAAGGAGCCCGTGAATTCGAGCAGGCGTGAGCCCAGCAGCCACGTGTAGCCTGCACCGAAGCCGAGCGGGATGGTCAGGCCGTCCGAGACGTCGAGATTGTCATAGGCCAGCCCGCTTTCGCCCATCACGTAGAGGACCGGCACCAGGTTCCAGATGACCCGCACGGGGGCATTCAGACCGAGGGTGGGCGACCGTTTCTCTCTCAGGGTTCCGACCTCCATCGGCGCGAGCACGCCGGTGTGAAGGGCCAGCCGCTGACTGCGCAGCTTGAGCAGCGCGCCCGGCGCAAGCGCCCAGCCCACGTCCCCGGGCGTCTGGAACGAGAACCGGAAGCCCAGGTCGACGGCGCGCAAGCGAAGCTGGTACGTCAAGGCGACGAGCGTCGGCGCGAGCGCGACGTCGGGCGCGAGCTTGATGGGGATGAGCACGCCGGCCTCGAAGTTGTCGAAGAGCCCGAAGCGAATACCCGGGCGTGTGAACCACTCCTCGGTGTAGGCGGTGCCGTCCGCGCCCCCTTCGTGGTGGGCATTGCTGGTGCCAGCGTCGACGATGTTGGACGGAAAACGCTGCCCGAACGTCGATGGCGCGAGCGGGCCATAGACGATGGACACCACGTTGCGAGGCACCGTGATGTGGCGCTGCGTCGCCACGCCTTCGATGCCGCGCGAGCGGCGCGTGGCGCGCTTGCGGGCGGTGTCGAGATTGAGCTGCGCGTCGAGGATGCGCGCTTGGGGCTTTTCCGTGAGCGAGCTGGTCACCAGCGCGTGCTCGGCAGGCGAGAGGGCAGCCTCGTACTCCCGCTCGACCTGGTCGAGCGCTTGGCGCAGCACGACGCGTTTGGCTCGAGCCTGCTCGCTGCAGGCCGCGTAGTCGGCCTGGGTGGCGCGGTACTTGCGATCGGCTCGCTCGACGCAGGCTCCGAATTCAGCCAGGTCGCGGCGGTGCGTTTCGAAGGCCCGCTCGAAGCCCTCTACCGCGTGCAGAGCCTGCGCTCGGTGAGGCATATCTTTGACCGTCGCCGCGATGGTTTCGCGCAAGGCGGCGAAGAGCTTGACGATCGCGCGATCGTCGTAGAACTCGCCGGTGAGCATCATGATGGCGGTGCCGAGGGCGAACCAAAGCAAGTCGTGTGCGCCTTTTCTGCCAGGGGCTCAGTGCACGTTGTCGAGCCGTTTCAGCTCGTCGTCGGTGAGGACGGTGCGCATTTCGAGCATCAGCTGGACGTAGCGCTCGCAGGTGGTCTGGCTTGCCTCGAGCGGCGGAACCAGCAGGCTTTCGAGCTGCGCTGCGCTGAGCCTCTGCGCCGTGGCTGCCGCTGCCGGACCTGCCGTGAGCGAGCGACCTCGCGCGGCGCTCCGAGCGCGCTGCTCGTCGAATTCGTAGCCGAGCGCGGCAATGGCCAGATAGAGCTGCCGTGCGCGCTCGGCGCGCTGCCAATCAGGCACTATCAGCTCCACCACCTCGGCCTTGGCGCTGGCGCTGGCCGTGAGCTCTGCCACGGGATGTCGAGCGGGTGGGCTCTTGGAGCGGCAACCGCCGAGCGCCGTGAGCACTGCGAGGGCAACGGCAGATTGGCGGAGGGAGCTCACGAAGGATTGCCGGTGGAAATGCTGCCCTCGAGGGGCGAAGGCTGAAGTGCTGCGCGGCCGAGCACGACGAGCAGCGCGGGCAGCACCACGACGCTTGCCACGATGCTCAGGCCAATGCCAAGGCTCAGCAGGAGCCCCAGGCCCTGCATGGCACGGTAGTCGGCGGCCATCAACGACGCGAAGCCGACCGCGTTGGTGAGCGACGCCACGCTGACGGCAGTGCCGGTCCCTTGCACCAAGGTTTCGAGCCTGGCAAGGCCAGTCGCCTCGCGCGAGCGATGCACGATGTGCACGCCAGAGTCGAGCCCGATGCCCAGCAATAGCGGCAGTGCCACCATGTTGGCAGGTGTGAACTGGATGCCGAGCGGTCGCATCAAGGCCAGCATCCAGAAGGCTGCCAGGGCCACTGGCATGAGCGCGAGCAGCGTGTCAGCCAAGCGCCGAAACGTCAGCCAGAGGATGAGCGTGATCAGCAGCAGCGAGTAGGCTGCCGCGCGTCGAAAGCCGTCGGTGATGTAGCGCTCGTGGGGCAGCAGATTGAGCGCGGTGCCGGTGGCGTTCGGATCCAGCGCGCGAAGCCGCGCGCCAAAGCGCTCACCGAAGCGTGCTTCCCCCACGTTTCCTGCCGGGTAGGCGTGCACGGCCAGCCGAGCGCCATCGTTCGAGACGAAGCGAGCTTCGAAAACGGGCGGCAGGTCACGAGGCGCGTAGCCCCCGCGCGCGGCGATATGCCGCGCAGTGGTGAGCGCTCGTTCGAGCGCGCCGTTCTGGGCCTTTGCCAAGCGGTTCAAGGCCTGGGTGCCCTGCTCGGGTTGCTGCGCCAGCCATTCCGTCAGCTTGGCCAGCTCTCGCGCGGCGCGCGTTGCTTGGCTGCCATCCAGATTGGCCTGGCGCAGGGCGAACGCCAGCTCGTCCAGCGCGTCAGAAAGCCGGCGGAAGGCGTCGAGCCGGCCCTGAGCGTGCGCTGCCGAAGCCTGCGGCAACGAGGGCTCGAAGCTGCCAAGCTCGGTGACGACGCGCTTGATGCGCTCGATGCGCTCGGGGGTCTCCGGGGGGAACAGGTCGCTGGGGCTCTGGACCGACGAAACCTCCGGCAGCTGGCGGGCTCGACGTGTGAGCTCGGCGGCCTGACCGAAGGAATCGACGACGAAGTGAGCGTCGAGCGGCGGCGTGCCCGCCTGTTCGATGCTCAGCAGGCCGCGGTAACTTTCGGCGCCTGCCGGGAGGAAGTCGAAGGTTCGCCCATTGAAGCCCGGTCGCGCCACGACCAGGGATAGGGCCGCGAGCAGCGTCGCGCCGATGCCGGCGGCCACCACCCAGCCTGCTCGGCGCCCGACGAGCCCGAGCACGCTGGGCAGCCCGGGTAGCTCGTGCAGGTTCGCTGGCCGTTTGCCGGCGAGCAGCGGTGTGAGGGCCGGGAAAAGCCAGAGCGTGCAGGCCAGTGTTACGGCCAGCCCCACGGCAGTGATGGTGCCGAGCTCGGCGAACGCGCGGAACTCGGTCGTCGTGGTGGTCAGAAAGGCCGTGGCGGTGGTGACCGCGCCGAGCGCCACTGCGGGGCCATCGGCCAGCAGCGCGGCAGCCAGCGAGGGCCGCAGCTCTTGCCCGCTTTCGCGCGCCTCGCCGTAGCGGTGCATCAAGTGCACCCCGAATTCGATCCCGAGCCCGAGCAGCACGCTCATGAAGCTCGACGTCACCAGATTGAGCCCGTCGTAGACCAGCTCGACGAAACCGAGCGTGATCACCATGCCGGCCAGCAGCGGCACGAGCAGCACCGCCACGTGACGCAGCGAGCGGAACGCGAGCATCAAGAGCAGGAAGATGCCGACCGTGGACAGCAGCGAGGTGATTTGCGAGCCCGCCTGCAGGCTCTTGAGCTCGTCGACGGCGAGCGCAGGGGCACCGGTCAAGTCGGCGCGCAGGCCCTTGGCGGGGGAGCTGGCTAGCGCTCGATCGCGCGCGGCGCGGATGCGATCGACCGCCGGCTTGAGCTCGCGCCCTTCGTCGCTCTGCAGCGCCGGAAAGACCAGCACCAGATGGAACCTGCCGCCGGCCCCGACCAGGTAGCCGTGCTCATCGACCTGGGAGCCGCCGCTAGCGATGCCCAGCTCGCCGATCGCCAGCCGACCATCGGTCCCCAGCGCTTGCCGCACCACACGCAGCACGTCCGCCAGGCGACCGAGCTGCTCCGGGGCCTGCCGGGCCCCGGGCTGGGACGCATCAGCGCTCGCGCTCGAGCCGGCGAGCTCGCCGCTCAAACGCTGCTCGGCGGCCCCTGCCCAGGTCGTCCACGCATCGCGGCCGGGCTCGAGACCCCCGCCCAGCTTGGGCAGGAGCGCAGCCAGCTCGGGATGCCAGACGAACAGGGTCTCGGCCACGCTGTCGAGTGTGACTTTGCCCAGCACCCGACCGCGCAGCTCCGGGACGTGGCTGAGCTCGGCCTCGAAACGATCCACGAGCTGCTGGCGCGCGTGGGTCGTTTCGCCGGAGACGACCAGCGCCGTGAGCTCGGAGCGTCCGAAGGCTTCGTAGTACCGAAATAGGCGCGCCTGGTGAGGGCTCTTCAAGGAAACGAGCCCCGCGCGCGAGGTGCTGACCTCGAGCGGCCCGAGCGTGATCAGCAGCACCGACGTGATGACCAAGAGCGCTGTGCTGGCCAGGATGGCGCGCGGCCATCTCAGCCCCAGCGTGAGCAGGCTCTGGATCACGGGCATTGCGCGACGCTTGCCTGCTCGAGTAGCTCATCCAGGAGCGCATTCTCGTCGACCCGCAGCGCGCTGCGCTGGGCGACGCAGTAGCAAAGGTGGGGCCGAGCGGGACCAGGGTCGCCGAGCGTTACGTAGCCTTCCGCGAGTCGCAGGTGATTGGGCGCGTGCTGCGGAAAGCGCCGCACTACGTCCTGTAGTAGCTCGAGGCCGACCTCCGAGTCTCCGTGCTCGAGCAGAGCCGCGGGAGCCATCACGTACAGCGTGCCGAGCAAGCGCCGCGCGGCACCCGAGCGCAGGCTGGGATCGAGCTGTGCGCTCGAACGCGCGCAGCGTTCGACCTCGGCCACCAGGGAAGGGGCCCCGAGACCGGACACCTGGGCGAGTCGCCCGGCCACGATGGCATGGGCCAGGGCGTCCTCGGCCGTCACGCTGCGTAGCGTGCGGAGCCGCTCGTAGGCGTACTTTCGATCCGCCTTGGAGGCCTTGCCGGCGGCGATGAGGGCTTCGAGCGCGTCCGCGATCTCGATGCTGCGCAGCGGCGAGCGCGTCAGTGTCACGTCGACGTCGCGTGCGGGTGCTGGCGACGTCGCGCAGCCAAAGCTGAGCGCCAGTAGCAAGGCGGCCTTGCAACCTGGCGCAGGGCTGCTCCAGGGGCGGCTCACGGTGGCGACTTCGAATAGGCGTCGAGCACTGCGCGATAGCGGGCCGCGTCGCTCGGACGCATCACTTCGATGCCGACGTTCGTGCAGGCTTGCTTGGCCTTGGTGCACAGCTCGCCGAGTGACTGCTTGAAGGTTTGGACCGAAGCGGCGTCGGCACGCGGAAATGCCACCACGGGCATGCCCGGCAGCTCGGCGCTACGCCAGATGGGCTTGAGCTCTTGCCCTTGCTCGATGTGGTGTGTCGCTTCGAGCTGGGCATCGTCGATCAAGGCGCAGGCGGCTTCCCCGCGCAGCACCTGCTTCAGCGGCTCGAGCGGCCGACGCGCTTCCACCAGCTTGAAATCGGCAAGTCGGAAGGCGCCGCCGGCCACGACCTGGTCGACCAGCTTGGCGTCCGAGGCGAACGTGGTGGTCAGCGGCTGACCCTTGCAGGCTGCCAGCGCAGCGGCGCGCTTGGAGACCAGGAAGTACTGCCGTCCCCCGGCCTTCGGTGCCACCACTTCCCCGACGACCGACAGCGACCAGGACCCCTTCAGCGCCAGAAAAGCGCCCAGCGACAGGATGCCGAAGCTGGGCTGCTCCTTTTGAACGAAGTCCAGAGCCGGCGCACGCTCGGAAAAGTAGCGACCGAGCGGCTTGGGCCACTGATTCTGTTTGGCCACGACCAGCAGCAATTCATCCAGGAATGGCTGAGCACGACCAGGCGTCCCGCTGCCGTGCTCCAGCAGCACCACGAACGCTCGTGGCGGCGCGGCTGGCGCGGGCCGCGCGCTGGCCAGCAGGCCCAGCGCCACGCCCGCCAGCGTGACCAGCAGCGCCGCTCGCCTTGGCAGCGACCAGGCCGCGCGCTTCATGGCGAGCGCACCTCGCGCAGCTGCCGCAGCTCCGAGTGGTGCGCCCGGCAGCGGTCCGCCTCGGCGAGGGCCCAGAGCGGAAAGACCTTCAAGTAGTTGTCGTAGTGAATGGCGCAGGTCTTGTTGAAGACCCCAGCGATGCCTTCGGCGGGAAAGCTGCCATCCTCGAGTTGACGCCGCTCCAGGAACTCGACGGCCTTGGCCACCGCAGGGCCTTGGCCGTGGCCGGCGGCGATCAGCGCCAGCGTTGCCCAGGCGGTCATGACCGCCTGGCCCGCAGCGGACGGGACGTAGTAGCGCCGGGCACAGCTTTCGACCGACTCGCCCCAGGAGCCGTCGCTGCGCTGATGCGCTTGCAGGAACTGGCAGGCGCGGCTGAGCGCGGGGTCGTCGTCGGTCACGCCGGCGGCTTTGAGCCCGAGCACCCCGAACCAGGTGCCGTAGGTGAAGCAAACGCCCCACGAGCCTTCCCACGAGCCGTCGGCGCGCTGCGCGGTTTCGAGGAAGCGCCAGCCGCGCCGCAGGGCTTCACCGAGGCGCTCACCGAAGCTCCCGGCCCCGAACCGCTCGCGGTAGGCGCGCAGCGCTTGCATGCATGCGGAGGTGCACTCGACGTACGAGTAGTCGATCATGATGTCGCGGAAGCAGTCCGAGGCGTTGAGCTGCTCCAGCCACGCAGGGCCTCGCGTCGGCTCGTAGGTAGCCCAGCCGCCGTCCTCGTTCTGAAGCGACAACATCAGCTCTACTGCGGCATCGAGCCGCCAGCGCTCCAGCGCTTGTCCGGTAACGGTCTCGATCGCCAAGCAAGCCTTGAGTCCCTCGGCCGTGCAGTCACTGATGGGCCAGCCGTGGGCGCGATCGGAGAAGGGCCAGCCGCCCTTCGAGGGGTGTCGAAAGCAGCGCTCGAGCTCGGGAACGTCCACCAGCACCTGGTTGGCTTCGAGGTAGTCGAAGGCGGCCGCGAGCATGCCCCGAGACTGATCGTTCAGCGGCGCCCTGGCGATGGCCTGGGCCGCGAAGGCCGTGTCCCAGAGGCGCGAGTTGTCGTAGCCGTTCATCTTCAGGCCATCCGCGGCCTGGTAGAGGTAGTCCGACAGCCGACTGACGTGCCGTTTCAACTCGGGGCCGTGGGGGCGTTCGAAGTGCCACACCAGGGTGTGCAGCAGCTTGCTGATGGGCCCGATGCAGATGTAGTCGGTATTCGCGTCTTCGCGCCGGATCTGATCGAGGACGAAGCGCTGTGCTCGAGCGCGCAGTAGCTTGGGGCAGCGCGCCTCGAAGCGCAGCATCCACGAGCTGGCGAGCTCGAGCAGCGCCGAGCGCGGCGACAGGGCGTCGCTCGGCGCGACGCTTTCGCGCGCGCTGTCCCAGTCGACTCGGCAGTACCCCTCGGGGTACAGCTCCTCGCGCAGCTGGCCGATGAGCTGGGTCACCGGCGCGGCGGCGCGGCGGCCGTACAGGTAGGAGAGGGGCAGGTAGACCATCCTGCAATGGCACCACAAGCGGCTCGGGTGAAAGGGCAGGCGCTGGGGCAACAGCCACAGCTCCGGTAGGACCGGTGCCAGCCCGCGGTAGTCGTAGAGGCTCAGGACCGCCAGGAAGTATTTGCCCCAAGCGGCGGACTGTCGAGGGCCGCCATGGGCCGCGAGCCAGGAGCGTGCACGAGCGAGCCAGTCGGCGCTCGGCGCCTCTCCCAGCAGTCGGGCGCCGACGTAGTTGAGGGCCGTGGGAAACACCGCGCTCGGCGCCTCGACGTGGAGCCCGAAGCCGCCGTCTTCGTTCTGCTGGGCGCGCAGGTAGCGCAGCATCTCTTGCTTGGAGGAAGCGTCGAGGTCGATGCCGGCGATGTGACAAGTTGCAACGTAAAGCGGCAGCAA
This sequence comes from Polyangiaceae bacterium, assembly GCA_036522995.1. Lineage (GTDB taxonomy): Bacteria > Myxococcota_A > Polyangia > Polyangiales > Polyangiaceae > PMG-095. The sequence goes on along the minus strand of DATDEV010000246.1, from coordinate 2,025 downwards.
AAACAGCGGGCCGCCGTAGTCGCCGTGCCACGAGCCGTCCGGCTGCTGCGAGCGCTGGAGCTGCTCCAGCGCCCTGGGCAGCGCGAGCCCGCCTGCGGGGCTGGGCGCGCTTCCGACCTCGGAAGAGAGGCCCAGGCTAGAGCGGCGCATGACCTTCGGGTGCTGGAGCGTACGGGCGCGGCGAAGCAGCAGCGAGCGCTGCCAGTCGCTCCCGGAAGCGCCCGACCGAGCTGGCGTAGCGGCGCCTGAGCGCCGCGTCGTCGTTGGCGTGGCGCAGGCAATCTTCCACGATTTCGTCGACCAGCGCGCGGGATATCTTGACCGGGCGATCGGGGACCAGCACCGCGTCGTTGCCGAACGCGACGAGCAGCGTCTCGATGGCCATCCACAGCGGTAGCAGGCAGAACAGCCTGAGCTGGATCTGCTGCGCGGGGATGAGCAGCGTGTACTCGAAGCCCTGTGCCAGGTGCTCGGCCGCGCGCTCGAAAATTGGCGTCAGCGCGCGGTGCGCCTGCTCGCGATGCTCGGCGGCGAGCAGCCGTTCCGGTAAGAAGCCTTCGCTGCGGCACAGCTGTCGCGGCACGTAGCAGCGATTGCGAGCAAAGTCGTCGGTGATGTCCTTCAGGATATTGACCATCTGCAGGCCGACACCGAACGACTCGCAGCGGGCGCGCAGCTCGTGCTCGAGCGCGGCGGAGCCGTTGCCCATCCAGGCGCAAAACAGATCCGTGATCAGGTGCCCGACCGTGCCGGCCACGAAGTAGCAGTAGCGCTCGAGATCCGCAAAGGTGCTGGTGCTGGTGAGCGACGCCGAGGCGTCGCGCCGACAGTAAAGCCGCATACCGTTGGCCATTTCAGCGAGCCAGTTGGCCGTGGCCCGGCGCGTTTCCGGCGTCTGGCTGGCGAACACTCGCATCACCCGCGGTAGCGATTGGGCCAGCACGATCTCCGGATCGTCGTCGGCAATGGCCAGGAAGCGTGCGCTGAAGGCCTCCGCCGTCTGCTCGCTGTCGAGCACGGCGATGAACGCGCTGAAGAGGTCGTCTCGCTCGCGGCCGCTCAGCGGCGCGTAGTCCTCCACCGTGTCGACCACGCGGCACAGCAGGTAGCCGCAGGTGAGGGCGACGCGCAGCGGCTGTGGCAGCAGCTCGATCGGCTTCGAGAAGGTGCGCGAGACGTCTCGCAACGCTCGTTCGCAGTAAGCCCAATCCTCTTCGATGGTCGATTGCACTACGTTACGCTCCGCTGACCTGGTTTGTTGCCGAGTCGTTGAAAGAAGGTGAAAGTCGACGTGCCAGTGTCCGCCGGACGGGCAAAGCATCGAGCGCTGGGGCGCAAGCCAGCAGCGGCCAGGCCAACCACGAAGCATCACTGCGGAGCTGGCGGCCCCAATCGAGCCACGACTGGCGCCGGATGACGCTGCGCTCGGCGCCCGTCAGCACCACGTGGCTGGATGCGCGCAGGAAAGCATCGGCAAAGCTCGTGGCCGCGCGATCGTCGCTCGTCAGTAGTCGCATGGTGCGGCTGCGCTCCACGGAGCTGCCGCGCAGCATTCGCAACAGGCCGTGTCGAACGCGCGTGGCGCTCGCGTCGTGGCGCGAGAACGCGAGGTAGAGCGAGCTGGCGAGTAGCTCGGCCACGTGGACGTTGCGTTCGTCGCGGTACGCGCTCAGGCTGGCGCAGCGAGCGGCAGCTTCCGCATCCATCACGGCCAGCGTGATGCCGACGCCGCTCAGTGGGTGAACGTGGCCGATGGCGTCGCCCGCCAGCCACACGTTTCCCTCGCCGTAGAAGGTTCGCGCGCGAACGCCGGTCGCCGCCCAGGCGAAGGGCCGCTCGCTGGCTCGAGCGAGCGCCCGCTCGAGCTGGGGCGGTAGAACGCCGCGGAAGGCCCGATAGACCGCGTCCCGCTGCCGGGCAGCGCTGGCGTGGCGCAGCGGAATGTCCAGGCAGGCTCGAATTCGCCGCTCGTCCACGCGGTAGACGAGCGCCGGCCCGGGCCCGCCCACGAACACGTGCCCCAAG
>DATDEV010000245.1:0-2676 GCA_036522995.1 Polyangiaceae bacterium | reverse complement strand
AGGTGGGACCTTCTGGGTGCGGCGTCTCCCTCGGACTACCGCTACCGATCAGCCTGAAAAAGATACTTCGGCGACGCTGACCTCAGCCGGGAAACATATGAAAATACGGCTCCGCTTCGCGCAGCACGCGCGCGAAGCTCGGTCGCGCTTCGAGGCGCGCCAGGTAGGCGGCCGTATGTGGGCGCTTGGCGCCGAACGGCGCCACCCGGTTGGCGTAGTGCAGGGCCGGCGCGGCAGCGCAATCGGCCAGCGTGAAGTCATCGCCCAGCGCCCAGCGTCGCGACGCCATGCGCTGCTCGACCACGCCATAGGCGACCTCGAGCTGGCTACGAGCCGCGCCGACGCCGAACGCGTCGTTCTGCCCAGCTGGCCGCAGCTTGTCGAGCACGATCTTCTGCATCGCTTCGTGCACGTACTGGTCGAAGAAGCGATCCCAAAGCCGAGCCTGCTGCGCTACGTCCGGCTCACACGGCACGAGCACGCTCCGTCCGGGATAGTGCAGCGCCAGGTACTCGTTGATGATGGTCGACTCCGGCACCACCTGGTCGCGGGCGTGATCGTGCAGCACCGGGAACTTGAGCATTGGCCATAGCGCGGCCAGCTCCGCACGCTCGCGCTCGCTTCCGAGATCCACCGTCCGTGGCTCGAACGGCGTTTCGTTCTCGTAAAGAGCGACGAGCACCTTCCAGCAGTAAGAGGCCAGCGGATGAAAATACAGCTCCAGTGACATGACGACTCCTTGTTCGATGGCGCGACACTGTCCCGAGTCGGTGTCAGCCGCCAGCGCCCGTCAGCCCCGCCAGTGACGCCAGCACCCTTTGTTCAACAACCGTCTTGGATCGTTAGCGCAGCCCCTTGTAACTTTCGCGCATGCCATCATCCGTCGTGCTGGCGCCTCTTCGCGATCAGGATAGCGGAGTTGAACTTTTCTTGCGGAGCTGTGGTATGGGTCCTGCCGGACGGTTCGCATGCCGCCAAGGCGCGTCCCGCCATTTCAAGGGCCAGCGAGGGAGTGTGGCGAATGACCGGTCATGGATCGCGAGGACGACAACGCTCAGTAGGGAGACTCTCGAGTCCCTTTCTTCAGCTCGTGTTGCTCGGTGTTTGCGCTTGCAGCAGTGAAGGCTCGCACGGCGCCGAGGAAGCCTTGGCCAGCGCATCGCAAGCCATCGAGCCGCAAGCCGGCGACGTCGTCGTGACGTGGGCGGATGAGCACCAAACCATCACCGGTTTCGGCGCAGCAGCCGTATTCTGGGCAGCCAACATCACGCAACAGCAGGCCGAGTTCTTCTTTTCGCAGCCGAACGGCCTCGGGCTATCGCTGCTCCGCGTCTCTGCCAAGTCCTATCAGGAAAGCAACGGGACGTTCACGACCGTGCCGACGTTCAGTCCCGAGCTCGAAACCGCGAAAAAAGCGCAGGCGCTCGGCGCGCGTGTCTGGGCAGCGTCGTGGACGCCGCCGCCCGCCTGGAAGACCAACGGCGCTGCCAACGGCCAATCCGCGGCGCGTCTGCAAGCGAACCACTACGCCGACTTTGCGCAGAGCTTGGCGACCTTTGCCAGCTCGATGGAGGCTGAGGGAGTGCCCCTGTACGGCATCTCGTTCCAAAACGAGCCGGACCACCAAGCTTCCTGGGAGGGATGCATGTGGTCGCCGCAAGAAATGACGACGTTCATCCGCGATCACTTCGGCCCGAAGCTGGCCGCCGCCAGCCCGACGACGGGAATCATCGCTCCTGATACCGCGTCCTGGGGCAATCTTCCGGGCTACGTAGATGCGATGGTCGCCGATACCACCGCGAAGGGGTACATCAAAGTCGTTGCCACGCACCCGTACGGCGGCGGCAACCTCGCGTATTCGGCGCCGCACGACAACGGCAAGGAGTTCTGGGAGACCGAAATCTCGCAGGAGCGATTTCCCACCGATACGCCCGACCCCAGCATGACCTCGGCGATCACCATGCTGCGCATGATGCACGATCACATGACGGTAGCGAACATGAACGCCTGGCACTGGTGGGCGCTCATCCACACGGAAAACCCAATCAGCGACGCGGCTCGCCAAAATCCCGCGCTGATTCAGGCTGGCGTCACATTCAAGCGGGCGTATGCGCTCGGCAACTTCGCCAAGTTCGTACGACCGGGCATGGTGCGCATCGCGGCGACCGCGAGCCCCGCGACCGACATCCTGGTGAGCGCGTACCGCGACGACGCTCAGTTTGCGATCGTGGCCATCAACGCGAGCTCGCAGCCGCGCAACCAGAAATTTTGGCTCGACGGCGCACAGCTCGGCCAAGTGGTCCCGTGGGTCACTTCGGATTCATTGAGCCTCGCCAAGCAAGCCGCCCTTACCGGAGCGGACAATTTCAGCTATCTGCTGCCGGCGAAGAGCGTCGTCACGTTCGTCAACTGGGCAGCCGACTCCCCCTACACGGCGCCTAGCGACGGCGGCCAAGCTGGCCAAGGCGGCCAAGCTGGCCAAGCTGGCCAAGCTGGCCAAGCTGGCCAAGGCGGCTCTGCCGGGGGTGCCGGCGCGAGCGGTCTTGGCGGTGGCGGTGGCAGTGGCGGCGTTATGGGCGGCGCCGCCGGGGCTCCATCGGCAAGCGGAACCGGCGGAGCGCTCGCGATCGGCGGAAGCACCGCGACAGGCGGCGGCGGCGGCCTTCCGAGCGGCGG
>DATDEV010000244.1:0-10199 GCA_036522995.1 Polyangiaceae bacterium | reverse complement strand
GCGCCCCTCCGGCAAAGGACTCGCCTAGGTCGGCGGTGGGAGGGAGCCAGTTGGCTTGCTCCTATACCAGCCCCCAAGGGCGGCGAGTAGGGGAGGCTGCCACGTCATTAATGACCCAAGCGCCGACTGCGCGACGGCAAGAGACGCTAGGTGGTGTTTTGGCGCGGTTATCGCTTGGATCAGTGGGGCTAGCCCCCCACTGATCCACTGGCTCGGTCGGGCCTGACGGAGGGTCAGGCCTCTTCGACGATTTCTTCGTCTTCGTCTTCGTGCTCTTCGGCTTCGCGCGCCGCCTTCTCGTCTTGATCGGGCGCGCGCAGCTTGTAACCAGAGCCGCGCAGAGTTTCGAGCGGGAGTGCGTCGCCTAGCTTGGCGCGCAGGCGCCGCACGTGGATGTCGACGGTACGAGGCCCGCCTTCGTAGCGGTTGCCCCACACACGCGCCAGCAAGTGCTCGCGCGACAGCACCTTGCCTCGGCGCTCGCACAGGTAAGCGAGCAGTGCGAACTCCTTGGCGGTGAGCGCGATGGGCCTGCCGTCCACGAACACCTCGTGGCCAGCCTTGTCGACCACGATGCCAGCAACCTTGTGCCGCTCCTCGGTGGCGAACTCGCTCCGGCGCCATTCCAGGGCTCGAATGCGACCGTAAAGTTCCTCTGGAACGTACGGATGCAGTACGAAATCATCGAAACCCGTGGACGGATCGATGCGCGCAATTTGGCCCACTGTTACGGCAATGATCGCGCCGACGTTGTCGAAGTAAGGCTCCTTGCGGACCGCCCTGAGGGCGGCCACGGCTAGGTCAGGACGGTCGAGAGCCTCGAAAACCAGAGCGCGGGGGCGCACTTCCAGCTCATCGTCATCCTCTTGGATGAGCTCGACGGGATCGTCCCACAAGTCGAGGGTTCTCACCGTCGCGCCCAGCTGGCGCAAGGTGGAGGAAGCCCCCTCCTCGCGCTCCAGCATGGGTCCGTGACCGATGACTGCTACGAAGCTCTTGGCTCGGGAATGCTCAGATTTCAGTGCCACCGACGGTTATCCGTGAAAGTTTGATTGTTGGGCAGCCGACCCCGACGGGGACACTTTGGCCATCTTTGCCGCAGGTCCAGTTGCCGTCGGAGAGGGCCACATCATTACCCAATTCACTTACCTCGCGCAGTGTTTCTGGACCGTTGCCGATAAGATTCACGCCTTTCAACGGTGAGGTGAGTTTCCCGTCCTCGATCAGGTAGCTCTCGGTGAGCGAGAACACGAAGTCGCCATTCGAGATGTCGACCTGCCCACCACCGAAAGTCTTCGCGTAAATGCCTCGCTTTACGCTGCGAACCATCTCTTCGGGGTCGTGTGGCCCGGCCAGCAGGACGGTATTGGTCATGCGCGGCATGGGCGAGGCGGCAAAACTTTCGCGACGACCATTACCCGTCGGGGTGACACCAAAATGTCTCGAAGAGAGACGGTCCTGCATGTAGCCCCGCAGAACGCCGTTCTCGATCAACACCGAGCGCTCGGGCGTGAGCCCTTCGTCGTCGACGTTGATCGAGCCACGGCTCTGCAGCAGCGTGGCGTCGTCGACGACCGTGCACAGCTCGCTGGCGACCACCTGTCCGATGCGATCCGTGTAGTTGCTGGTCTTCTTGCGATTGAAATCGGCTTCCAGACCATGCCCGACGGCCTCGTGGAGCAGGATGCCGCTGTCGCCCGGGGCGAGCACGACCTCCATTTGCCCCGCAGGCGCGGGCCGCGCGTCGAGCAGCACCAGTGCCTGCTGAGCCGCGATGCGCGCGTGTTCTTCCGGCGACTTGCCTGCGAAGTAGCTGAGGGTCATGCGGCCGCCGCCACCGCTGCGGCCCGACTCGCGCTTGCCGCCTTGCTCGGCCACCGCGCTCACACCGAAGCGCAGCATAGGTTGGAAGTCGCGGACGAAGCGGCCATCGCTGGTGGCGATCAAGATCTCGCGCACCTCTTCCGAGAACGAAGCCGAAGCTTTGATGATCTTGGAATCGAAGCCGAGCACCGCCTTGCTGGCGCGCTCGAGCAGCTCGCGCTTCTCGGCGCCCGGCACGTCCATGGTCGTGCGCTCCAGGCGGTAGCGGTCGGGGACGTCGCAGCGTTCGAGCCGCACGGGCGCCACCGTCTGCCCACCGACCGCAATGCGGGCCGCCGTTTCGGCAGCGCGCTTCATGGCGACGAACTCCATGTCCTCGACGTAGGCGTAGCCGGTGGCATCGCCCTTCTGGACCCGTACGCCTAGACCCAGGCTCACGCCGCGCGATGCGCTGCGCAAAATGCCCTCCTCGAAGCTCAGGCCGCCGCCGGCCCGGTACTCGAAGAAGAGATCGGCGTAGTCACCGCCCTTGGAGAGCGCTACCACCAGCAGGCGCTGGCAAAGCTGCTCGTCGATGGCCACGGGCCCACCTGCGGCAAAGGGGGCGCGGTAGGCGCCCATTCCGGCTGAGCTCGAATCGGGAATCACCCATTGAGCATTGTACCCCCGGGGTCCGCAATCAAGTGCGGTCTCCCCGTAAACGTGCCCGTGCCCGTGCCCGTGCCCGAAAAGACAGAACAGCGTGAGCAGTCGTGCTTCCATCTCGCCTGCGCGCCCAGCTGGGCGCGGCGCGCGCGGGCGCAGCCCGCGCCAGAAACCTCGGCCTATCCACAAACAGGCAAGACGACTCCTTACGGACCGTCGGGCACGGGCACGTTTACGGGCACGGGCTGGGAGCCCCTTCGGGGATCCCCAGCGCCTAGGCCTTCCGGGGCTCGAAGCCGGCCAGCTGGAGCTCCCGACAGACGGTGTCGATGTGCTCGGGGCCGTTCGTTTCCACGACCAGCTCGACCTGAGTCTGGCCCAGCTCGAGGCCCGAGAAGGCGCGGTTGTGCTCGATACTGAGGATGTTGGCGCGCCCTGCGGCTACGGCGCCGGTGATCCCCCACAGCGCCCCCGAGACGTCGCGGGCGGTGATCAGCAGCCGGCATAGCCGGCCGCTTTTGACCATGCCGCGCTCGATCACGCGCGAGATCAGGTTGACGTCGATGTTGCCGCCGGAAACCACTACCACCACGCGCTTGCCCGTCAGCCCGAGCTCCCGATGCAGTAGCGCCGCCAGCCCCACCGCCCCGGCGCCTTCGGCCAGGGTGCGCTCCCGCTCCAAGAGCAGCAAGATGGCCTCGGCGATCTCGTCCTCGTCGACCAGCGCGATTTCGTCGACGCAGGACCGCACCACCTGACGGGTGAGCTGCCCGACGCGGCGCACCGCGATACCGTCGGCGATGGTCTTGCCGCCGGGCAGCGCCGCCGGTGGCAAAGAGGCGGGCAGCTCCGACTCGAGCGCGCGCCGCATGCCGGGAAAAGTGCGTGATTCGACGCCAATGACGCGCACGCCGGGCTGCTTGTGCTTGAGCACGGTGGCGATGCCGGCAATCAGCCCACCGCCACCCACCGGCACCACCACGGCATCGAGGTCAGGCAACTGCTCCAAGAGCTCGAGGGCGATCGTGCCCTGCCCCGCCATGACGTCGAGGTCGTCGAACGGATGCACGTAGACGGCGCCGGACTCCCCTGCCAGGGCGCCAGCGCGCTCGGCTGCCTCGTCGTAGCTCGAGCCGAACAGCACGACGTGGGCGCCGTGAGCTTGCGTGGCCTGCACCTTTACGAGCGGCGTCGCCTCGGGCATGACGACGGTTGCCACCACCCCCAAGCGCGCAGCGTGCAGGGCCACTGCCTGAGCGTGATTTCCGGCGCTGGCGGTGATGACGCCGCGCTCCCGCTCGGCTTCGGACAGCGCTAGCAGCCGATTGGCTGCACCTCGCTCCTTGAAAGATCCCGTAAACTGTAGATTTTCGAGCTTGAGATAGACGCTGGCGCCCGACATCCGCGACAGCGCTGCGCTCTCGCTGAGCGGGCTGCGCCGCACCTTGCCTGCGATCCGGGTCGCGGCGCGCTCGATGTCAGCGAGGCTGAGCACTTCCATTGAAATGTAGCAGCCGCTCCGCGCCGCGTCTGCCTTGACCAAACCCGCGAAAGTTCGTAGGATTTGGCGCTTCGGATGGTTTCGGCTCGGCCGCCGAACTTACCAACCGCCACAGAAGAATTGTCGTCCATCGAGCGCGAGAAGATTCTCCAGGCTGCCCAGAAGTACATCGAGAAGAAGAAGTACGACCGGGCGATCGTGGAGTACCAGAGGATCGTTCAGGACGATCCTAACGACGCTCGTACGCTTTTGAAGATCGGCGACCTGCAGGCGCGCTTGTCGGCGTACCCGGAAGCGATCGCCACCTACGACCGGGTTGGCCAGTTCTACGCGTCGCAGGGCTTCGCGCTCAAGGCGATCGCCGTCTACAAGCAGATCCGCGAGCTGATCAAGAAGCACGCGCCAGACCTGGCCGATCGCTACGGGCACATCGTACCCAAGCTGGCCGAGATCTACACGCAGCTCGGCCTGACCAGTGATGCGCTGGCCGCTTGGGACGAGGTCGCGACGCGCCTGCAGCGCGCCGGACGCGACCGCGACGCGATCGAGATCTTCCGCAAGATGGTGGAGCTCGACGCGGGCAATCCGCTGCCGCACCTACGCTTGGCCGAAGCCTGCTGTCGCGTCCAGTCCCTCGACGAGGCCATCGAGTCGTTCTGGACGGCGGCCGAGCTGTTGCTCAACCTGGAGCGTAGCGACGACGCGCTGAAGGTCGTCGAGCGCATCCTGCATTTCAATGCCGATCCGCGCTTCGCGCGCGTGGCAGCCGAGCTGTACCTGGGCAAGGCCACGCGCGATGACGGCATGGCCGCGCTGGCCAAGCTGCAGATCTGCTTCCAGGCCGATCCCAAGGATCTGGATACGCTCGGCTTGCTGGCTCAGGCCTTCCTGCTGATCGGTCAGGAAACCAAGGCCATCGAGGTCTACAAGGAAATGGCGCGCCTGGCGCGCGAGCAGAACAAGACCGACCTGTATGCTCAGCTGCTCGGACATCTGCGCCAGGTCGCGCCGAGCGACGACCAGGTGGCAGCCTTCGACAGCGTGATGCCGCTAGCGCCGTCGGTGATGCCTTCGACGCGCGCCTCCGAGCTTTCCGACGACGAGGTCGAGCTGCTCGATGACGATTCGCAGAACTTCGACGTCGCGGCGCAGCCGGCCGTCAAGCTGCCCGAACCGCGCATGCGCATGGCTAGCGCCCCCGACGTGGTGGTGGTGGACGAGCAGCTGGAGGCGGCAGAAGAGCTGAACGACCCGAGCTCGTTCGACGCGCGCGGCCACGCTCGCAAGGCCATCGTCGACGCCGAGTCGTTCCGCAAGCTCCGGCTGTACCCGAAGGCGATCGAAGCGCTGCACATCGCGCTCGAGATCGACCCGCGCTCGCTCGAAATCCGCGAAAAGCTGCGCGAGCTACTGCTCGAATCGGGCGAACGCGAAGCGGCGATGCAGGAGAGCATCAACGTCGCTCAGCTGCACATGGAAGGCGGCAATCTCGCCCAAGCCGAGCTGCTGCTCTCGCAAGTGCTGGAGGTCGATCCGGAGAACGACGACGCGCTCTTGCTCTGGGAGCAGCTGGCGGCAGGTCCGAGCGATTACGACGACGAGGGCGAGGACGGGCGCACCCGCATCGCCGTCGAGTCGGCGGTCGTGGAGGGGTACGATCCGAACCAGCCGCTGCCTTCGTACGACTTGGAGGAAATCGGCGCCGAGCAGGCCATGCACAGCGAACCGGGGCGCAGCCTGGCCAAGCGCTCGCTGTCGGCGATGGATGATCCGTTCGGTGGACCCGGCAGCTCCGAGGCGCCACTGCCGAGCTTCCCGCTCGGCTCGGACGACGAGCTCGGTGTCAGCGACACGACGACGGACCTCACCGAGCTTGCCAGCTACGAAGAGGACGAAGAAGAGATCTCGAGCGTCGAGGACTTCGAGCCCCAAGCGCTGCAAGCGCTCGCCAATGAGCCGAGCTACGAGGGCCTGGAGGACGTGCTCGACGAAGCAGAGTTCTTCGCAGCGCGCGGCTTGTACGAGGACGCCAAGGCCATCCTGCTCGAGCAGCTGGGGCGCACACCCAATCACAAGCTGGTGCTGGAGCGGCTGGGCGAAATCGAGACCCAGCTGCAGGGCTCGGGCGAAAGCCAAACCAAGGAGCGCTCGCAGCTCAGCGATCACGGCACTGGCCAGGGCTTCGACGTCGATCAGTCCCTGAACGCGCTCGATTCGCTGGACCTGCCGCCCGAAAGCTTTTCGGCGAGCTCACGACAAATGCTGTCGTCGGTGCAGGACATCGACGTCGACCAGGTGTTCGAGAAGTTCAAGGCCGGCGTGAAGGCGCAGGTCGCCGATAACGACAGCGCAACTCACTACGACCTGGGTGTGGCCTACAAGGAGATGGGCCTGCTGCCGGACGCGGTGGGCGAGTTCGAGACGGCCGCGCGCGATGCAGCGCGCGAGTGCATGTGCTTCGCGATGATCGGCCTGATCTACCTCGAGCAAAATCAGCTCGATCGCGCCGCCGAAGCCTACGTGCGCGCGCTGAGCGCAGCCCAGAAGACGGTCGAGCAGGAGATGAGCCTGTATTACGACCTGGGTAACGTCTACGAGATGAAGGGCAAGAATCAGGACGCCCTTTACTACTTCCAGAAGATCGCACGCCGCGACCCGGGCTACCGTGACGTGGCCGATCGCATTCGGCAGCTTTCACCGCCGCCCGCGCCCGTCGCCAACAACGCTCGCGCCGTCAACGACGACGAGTTCGATCGCGTCTTCGACGACCTGTTCGACTCGAAGTAACGCGCCCCTGCCATGACGGGTTCAGTCGACGGCCGGCTGGTGCCGGCTCCGCGAGGGCCGCTGCGGGTGCCCGCGGCTGCCCCGGCCAAGGACGCGCTGCGGCTGTCGATCGTGATCCCGACGTTCAACGAGGCGCGCAACGTGGAGCCGCTGGTGCGCGAGCTTACGCAACTGCTAGAGCCCAGGTTGGGCGCTGGCTTCGAGCTGATCGTGGTGGACGACGACAGCCCCGATGGGACCTGGCAAGCGGCGCTGGCGCTGAGCGCCCATCACCCCAGGCTGCGCGTGGTGCGCCGGCGCGGGGAGCGGGGGCTGGCCACCGCCGTGGTGCGCGGCTGGCAAGTGGCGCGCGGCGAGGTGCTGGGCGTCATGGACGGGGACCTGCAGCACCCGAGCGAGGTGAACCTGGAGCTGTTGAGCGCCATCGAAGCTGGCGCCGATCTCGCCGTAGCCAGCAGGCACGTTGCGGGCGGCGGGGTGAGTGACTGGCGGCTGCGCCGACGCGTGCTGTCGCGCGGCGCGCAGCTGCTGGGCCTGACGCTCGCGCCGGGCGTCTTCAGCCAGCTATCCGATCCGCTGAGCGGCTACTTCATGTTGCGCCGCTCACTGCTGGCCGACGTGACACTGAGTCCGCTCGGCTACAAGATCCTGGTCGAGGTGATCGGACGGACCCGGCCGCGCCAGCTAACTGAGGTTGGCTACGTCTTCCGCGAGCGCAACGAGGAGCAGTCGAAGGTCACCTGGCGCGTGTACGTCGACTTCGTGCGCCAGCTAGCGCGCCTGCGAGGCTAAGTAACGGCTGCTTGCGTCCATTGGCGGCTCCCTGATTTTTTCACAGGGAGATCGGGAGGTCGGGAGTTCTGCGAGCGAGCGGATTGGGCGCCAAGTCGATGGAGCTCCTGCGTTGCGCCTCGTGCTTCGTAACGCCATGTGCGAGTCGATGACACAAGGCAACGCGAGCGCCGTATCGAATCGGCGCCCCCGCTGGCCCTCGCACGACTCCCGACCTCCCGATCTAGCTGTGAAATCTCGGGTCGCGTAGGGACGAAAAGGAACGTTACGGTTCGCGATCGACGATGGACGCGAGCAGCTCGCCGGAAGCGCACAAAGAGCCCTCGACGGTGGCTTCGCCGCGCAGCTTCCACACGTTGGAGCGATGGTGGACGACCTCCACGAACAGGTCGAGCTTGTCACCCGGCGTGACGGTGTGGCGAAACTTGGTTTTGTCGATGCCCAGGAAGTACATCAAGCTGGCATGCGTATCGAACGGTTCCGAGGCGTAGGCCAGGATGCCGCCGATTTGGGCCAGGCACTCGACGATCAGCACACCCGGGAAGATCGGTCGCTCGGGGAAGTGCCCCTGGCTCCACGGCTCGTTGTAGCTGACCATCTTGTGGCCGCGAATCGAGACGCTCGGCACGATCTCGGTCACGCGATCCACCATCACGAATGGATAGCGGTGCGGCAAGATCTCCAGGATTTTGGAGATCTGGATCTTGACGGCCTTGGTCTTCAAGGCTTGGGCGGCGCGACGACCGGCGGGGTCAACGGCGCGGGACCCTTGGGAGCAGCCGGGGCGGGCGGCGATTTGTCCGCAGCGTCGCTACCGCCGCCGGAGTTGTACATCGTGATCACGCGATCGGTCAGATCCAGATCGCTGCGCACGTAGGGGACGGCTTTCTTGTCGACCACCACGTCGAAGCCCTCCTGCGTGGCCAGGCGACGGATGATGTTCATGGCCTTCTGGAACACCGGCTGGGTCAGCTCGCCCTGCTTCTTCTGGATGTCCTGGTTGTACTCCACGAACTTCTGCTGCAGCTGCATCATGTCGCGCTGCCACTTGTCCGCGCGCTTGGCCAGCGCGCCCTTGCTGAGCACGTCGCGCTGCTTCTCGATGTCCTCGCGCTCCTTGACCAGATCTTCCTGCTTCTTGTCGAGCTCGCGCTGCTTGCTGTCGAACAGCTTCTTCAACGTGGCCTGAGCGCGCAGACCATCTTCGGTCTCCATCACGGCGCGCTCGGTGTCGACGACGGCGATCTTGGCCTGGGCCAGGGCAGTGCGCGGCGTGGCGACTCCGAGCAGGGCGAGCAGCAAAACGCCGTAAACACTGAGCAGGCGGCTTTTCATGGTGCCCGGGACTTAGCTTCCGGCCGCAGGGCGGTCAAGCACCGATGCCCACAAACCGGCCGCGAGCCTATTTTCCGGCAGGCAGCTTGCCCTCCACCCCTTTGACGTAAAAATTGATGCCCAGCAGCATCTTCAAGTCGCCCGTTTCGCCGGCCTTCAGCACCTCTTTGTCGGCCTGGTCTTTGAGCGGCCCCTTCCAGATCACGAACGAACCGTCCTTCAAGCCCTGCTTGATCTGCTCGACCTTGGCCTTGGTCGCGGCCGGGACCTTGTCGGAGATGCTGACCAGGTCGATGGCGCCTTCCTTCACGCCCCACCAGGTCTGCTCGACCTTCCAGGTGCCCTCCAGCGCGTCCTTCATGGCCTTCTTGTAATAGGGCGTCCAGTTGATGATGGCGGAGGCCAGGTGCGCGGTGGGGCCGAACTTGCTCATGTCCGAGTCCCAACCGAACGCCATCTTGCCGGCCTTTTCGGCGGTCTGCAGCACCGCGGACGAGTCGGTGTTCTGCATCAGCACGTCAGCGCCTTGATCGAGCAGCGCTTGCGCGGCCTCGGTCTCCTTGGGCGGGTCGAACCATTTGTTGACCCAGACCACCTTGGTCTTCACGCCGGGGTTCATGCTCTGTGCGCCGAGCGTGAACGAGTCGATGTTGCGGATGACTTCCGGGATCGGAATCGACGCGACCACGCCCAGCGTCTTGGTCTTCGTCATCGAGCCGGCGATCACGCCCGCCAGGTACGCGCCCTCGAACGTGCGCGAGTCGTAGGTGCGCATGTTGCCTGTGGTCTTGTAGCCCGTGGCGTGCTCGAACTTGACGCCCTTGGAGTCGGCCGCCACCTTGAGCATCGGCTCCATGTAGCCGAAGGTGGTACCGAAGATCAGCGTGCTGCCCTGCTCGACCATGTCGCGGATGACGCGCTCGGCGTCGGCGGCTTCGGGCACGTTCTCGACGAAGCTGCTCGTAATCTTGCCGGCAAATTCGGCTTCTGCCTCCTTACGCGCCTTGTCGTGCGCAAAGGTCCAGCCCGCATCGCCCACCGGGCCGACGTAAGCGAACGCCACCTTCATCGGCCCCTTGGGCGCGGCCTCGGAGGCAGCGGCGGCCGGAGCTGCCGACGCCGCGGGCGCGGCTTCGGGCGCCGGCTTTTTTTCGCAGCCGCACAGGGCGAGCGCGATGACTGGAGTGAGCGCGGGGGCCAAGCGGCGGCGAGTCGAGAGGCTGAGGATGGGCATGTTCAAGCTCCTGGATGGAACGGCTTTCCGAGCGACGTGGGGATGTTGGCGGCAATCCAGCGCGGATTGCGCGAGATCAAG
>DATDEV010000243.1:0-3687 GCA_036522995.1 Polyangiaceae bacterium | reverse complement strand
CAGCTGGGCTCGCTCTGCGCGCCCAGCTGGGCGCGGCGCGCGCGGGCCATGCGCGAGCCCGGAGGGGGCCCGCGCCACAAACCTCGGCCTCCCAAACAAACGGGCCCTACGACGCCTTACGGACCGTCGGGCACGGGCACGTTTACGGGCACGCGAGAGCAATCCAATTCAGGGACACTCCCTAGCTGAGCCGTCTAGTGGCGATTGGGGCCCCAGCCCCGATCGCGCAGCACCGCTTGCGTGGGCGAGCCAGCTGCCGTACTGGCGCCGGGTGAGTGCTTCGGACGTCGAGCGCGCCATTCACACCGTGTTCCGGATGGAGTCCGCGCGACTGATCGCCGGGCTGACGCGCGTGGTGCGCGACGTCGGCCTGGCCGAAGAGCTGGCGCAGGACGCGCTCGTGACGGCGCTCGAGCATTGGCCGGCGAGCGGTGTGCCCGACAATCCCGGAGCATGGCTGATGACCACGGCCAAGCGGCGGGCGCTCGACGAGCTGCGCCGGAGCAAGCGCCTCACGCGCAAGCACGAGCAGCTGGGGCACGAGCTCGAGGCCGACGCGCTGGACGAGCTCGCCGGACAGGGCAAGCGCCTGGACGATGCCATCGACGACCAGGTGGGCGACGACCTGCTGCGCCTGCTCTTCATCGCCTGTCATCCGCTGCTGGCGCTGGAAGCGCGGGTCGCGCTCACGCTGCGGCTACTGGGCGGCTTGACCACCGACGAGATCGCGCGGGCCTTCCTGGTGTCGGAGCCCACCGTCGCCCAGCGCATCGTGCGCGCCAAGCGTGTGCTGGCCGAAGAGCACGTGCCGTTCGAGATGCCGCGCGGCCAGGCCCTGAACGAGCGGTTGTCGTCGGTGCTGGGCGTGATCTACCTGATCTTCAACGAGGGCTATTCGGCGACTGCTGGCGACGATTGGATGCGCCCCAGCCTGTGCGAAGAGGCGCTGCGCCTGGGCCGAGTGCTGCAGGGCCTGGCGCCCAGCGAGGCCGAGGTGCATGGCCTGGTGGCCTTGATGGAGATCCAGGCGTCGCGCTCGGCGGCGCGCGTGGGGCCAGGCGGCTCGCCCATCCTGCTGCTCGAACAGAACCGCGCACGCTGGGATCAGCTGCTGATCCGCCGCGGCCTGGCAGCGCTGGCGCGAGCGGAAGAGCTCGGCGGCGGCAGCGGGCCCTATGCACTGCCGGCCGCCATCGCCGCGTGCCACGCGCGCGCCGGGCGCGCCGACGAGACCGATTGGCAGCGCATCGCCGCCCTGTATCAGGTGCTGGCCGAGCGCGAGCCGTCGCCGGTGGTCGAGCTGAACCTGGCGGTGGCGGTGGCCATGGCGTTCGGGCCCGCTCAGGGCCTGGCGCTGGTCGATCCACTGCGCGAGGAGCCCGCGCTCGCCGGCTATCACCTGCTGTCGGCCGTGCGCGGCGATATGCTCGAAAAGCTGGGGCGGCTGCCCGAGGCGCGCGCCGAGTTCGAGCGCGCCGCCGCGCTCACCCGCAACGCGCGCGAACGCGAAGTGCTGCTGGCAAGAGCCGCCGGCTGCCAGCCAGCCTCCAGCTGAGGCTCAGTCCGGATCGCCGGCCAGGGTTTGCGGCGAGAGCTCCACCTGAAGTGAGCGCCTCAGCTCGTCCACGAGCTGCGTCTCGCTGCGCGGTCCCTCTGCGCGCGGCTCGGACCGCTCGGCGAAAGCGTTCACCAGCGGAGCGCGCACTGGCTCCGGCAGCAAGCTCTCCAGGTACTCCAGCGCCGTGCCGCGCAACTTGTGATCGCTGGCACGTAGCCCCTGCCGAACCAGCTCCAGCGGGCCCCGCGGGGTGCACAGCGACAGTAGCGCGAAAACATGGTCGCTCGCTTCGAGCGTTAGCGGCCTTCGCTCCACTTCGGCCAGCGCCAGCGTGAACACCTCCTTGCTCTCGGGCAAGAACACGCGCTCGTCCTTGGCGACCTCGAGCAGCGCCAGCGCGGCCCGGTGGCGCACCTCGAGCGCGTCGGCCGTCAGCGCGCGCGAAAGTGCCGTCGCCACGCGCGCGCCGCGCAGCGCGCGCAGCACGTGAGGCACGCGACGCCGCACTGCCAGCGGCTGACCTTCGCTCAGCATCACGTCCGCCAGTAGCCCAATCACGTCGTGCCCCATCACGCGCAAGGCCGTCACCGCCGACTTGGCCAGAGCATCGTTGGCCAGGTGCGGCACCACGAAGGCTGCCAAGCGCGTATCTAGCTCACCGCGGCCGAGTAGCACCCGAATCCCAGCCGCGTCTTTGCCCAGCAACACCCGCACGTCTTCCAGCAGAAGCCGAGACTCCTCCGGCCCCGGGAGAGCAGGCGCCTCGGGCTTGCTCTGCTGACCGGCCGCGTGCTCCTGGCGCAGGCGAGCGATGTGCTCGACTAGCTTCTCGCGATCGATGCCCAACGTGGTGGCCGACAGCGTGAGCTGCGCGTTCGGATCCTGCTCCTCGACGTGCTCCAGGCTCACCGTGCCCGAGCGCAGGCTCGCTTCCAGCTCCGCCACGTAGCCCTGGCGAGCGCGCAGCGCGAGCAGCAGCATCA
The DNA here is from genome assembly GCA_036522995.1 of Polyangiaceae bacterium. Lineage (GTDB taxonomy): Bacteria > Myxococcota_A > Polyangia > Polyangiales > Polyangiaceae > PMG-095. Next base: position 1,146 of record DATDEV010000243.1, on the reverse strand, counting down.
GCGCGTAGGCGAACGTCGCAAACAGCACGGGTGCGCGCTGCACCAGCACTGGCCCGCCCATCGCCAACATCAGCACGACCAGGCTGGCAATGGCATCGCCTCCCTTGTCGAAGACCACGTCAATCAGTGCCTTACTGCCGCGCTTCATGGCGGCTGGCAGGGGTGTGAACAGCGGCTCGAAGGCACTGCGAAATAGCGAGGGGCCGAGCGCCAGGTCGGCGCCGCGCAGCGCCCCCACGATCCAGAGCGACGGTGCCAGGCAAGCCACCACCCCGAGCACCAAGCCCACCAGTGGCGACACGGTCAGGGTGCCGCCCACGCCAATGGTCTGAAACAAAAGCTTCGCCAGAAACGCCTGCAGCAGAAAGCTGACCAGCGACGCGACCGTGTAGAACACCGCAAAAAAGCGCACCAATTGCTCGGCGCTCGCGAAGTGCGAGGATGCGATCTGCTTGAGGCCGAAGTCGGCGAAGGCCGACGAGGCAGCGCTAGCCGCGACCAGCAGCGCGAGCGTCCACAGGTAGCCGGTGAACTTGACCCGGCCCGCGTTTTCCAGCAGCGCGGCGGTGTGGCCCGTGCTCGGCGCGGCCATGCCGAGCGTGCAGACCGCGGTGATCAGCGACATGAGCGCCATCAGCGGCAGCGTGCTGCGCGCGTTCACCAGGTGCGCCACGCGCTCCATCATGATACCGCCCAGCAGTCCACCCAGCGTGGCGCTGGCCGAGATGCGCCCCACCAAGCGCTTCAAGGTGTGCGGGTCGAAGCGCTCGTTCACGATCGACCAGAACGCGCTCATCAGCAGCGCGCCGCCGATGGAAATGTGAAAGTAGACCACGAGCGCGATGCCGTGTTGGAAGCGCGGCAAGAGCAGCCATTCGAGGCACGACAACAGCGCGCTCACCACGAACAGCACCGGCGTCACGCGCGTCGGCCCGAGGCGCGTCATCAGGCGCGTGACGAGCAGCGCGATCGGGATGGCGACCAGCGCCGTCGCCAGCATGGTCTTGGGCAGATCCGTGACCGGAAAGCTGGAGAGGAACAGACCCTCGCGAATCGATTTCCCGGCGACCTGGTGGCCAATCGCGATGGCCGCGGTCAGCATCGAAAGTCGGCTTGCGCGCGACTCGGCCGGAGAAACCTTCACGC
>DATDEV010000242.1:0-6247 GCA_036522995.1 Polyangiaceae bacterium | reverse complement strand
GGGCTCGACCGCGGAGTGGTGCGAAAAGAGCGGCGAGCGCTGGGAAGATCTGTGGGAATCGCCCGCGACCGAGATTCACCACTTCATCGGTAAGGATATCGTCTACTTCCACACGCTGTTCTGGCCCGCCATGCTCAAGGCTGCCGGTTTTCCTTTACCCAAGCGCGTGCAGGTCCACGGCATGCTGACCGTGAACGGCGAGAAGATGAGCAAGTCGCGCGGCACGTTCGTGCTGGCGTCGACGTACCTGAAGCACCTCGATCCGGCGTACCTGCGCTACTACTACATGAGCAAGCTCGGCTCGCGCGTGGAGGATCTGGATCTCAACGTCGAGGAGCTGGTCAGCAAGGTGAACTCGGACCTGGTCGGCAAGGTCGTGAACCTGGCCAGTCGCACGGCGCGCTTCGTCAGCGAGCTTTCGCCCAGCTACCCAGACGACGGCGGGCTGTTCGCGGCCGCCGCCGCCGCGGGCGACGAAATCGCCGATGCCTACGAGAGCTGTGACTTCGCCCGCGCCATGCGCACGATCATGGCCCTGGCCGATCGCGCCAACGAGTACGTCGACCAGAAGCAGCCCTGGGCGCTGAAGAAGCAGCCGGACAAGCTCGAGGAATTGCGCGACGTTTGCACCGCGATCCTCAACCTGTACCGGCAGATCGTGATCTACCTGGCCCCCGTATTACCCCAGCTAGTGGAGCAGAGCCGCGCGCTGCTCAGCGCCCCGCTCGTGAGCTGGGCTGAAGCTCAGCAGCCCTTGCTGGCCGTCAAGCTGGGCGAATTTTCGCACCTCATGCAGCGTGTAGACCCGAAGAAGCTCGAAGCCATGATCGAAGAAAGCAAGCCCACGACCCCCGCAGATGCTCGCAGCGACGACGTAGCGGCTCCCGCCCCCGCGACAGCGCCGGCCGATGACGGCAGCGCGCTCGCCGCCGAGCCGCTCGCGCCCGAATGCAGCATCGACGACTTCACCAAGGTGGATTTGCGCGTCGCGCGCGTGCTGAGCGCCGAGCACATCCCGGAGGCGAAGAAGCTGCTCAAGCTCACCGTTTCGCTCGGTGGCGACACCACGCGCACCATCTTTGCCGGCATCAAGGCGGCATACGAGCCAGAGCAGCTGATCGGCCGGCTGGTGGTGATCGTCGCCAACCTCGCGCCGCGCGCGATGAAGTTCGGCGTTTCCGAAGGCATGGTTGTGGCGGCCGGCGCCGGCGGCAAGGAAGTCTACGTGCTGTCGCCCGACAGCGGCGCCAAGCCCGGCCACCGCCTGCATTGACCGGGCCGCCAGCACGCCGCTGAGCACGGCGCTCGGATGCTTCCGCAAGCCTAGCCGAAGTGCAGCCGGCGGCGCGCGAACGCATCGTGATTCTTGTGCATCAGCACCTGGTAGGTCAGGGCAGAGCCTTGCTCGCCGATCAGAGCCGACCAGTGCAGGAAAAAACGCCATAGGCGAAACCAGCGCTGGCCGTAGGCAGCGACGACCTCCGCCTGGTGTTGCTCCCAGAGCTGGGACCAGGCGCGTAGTGTGAGGACGTAGCTTACGCTCATCGGCTCGACGTCGACGATTTCGAAGCCGGCGTCTTCTGCGGCGCGCAGCATGCTGGAGAGCGGCAGGCTGGCGTCGGCGCCCGAGAAAATGTGGCGATTCATGAACAATGCCCAGATCAGGTCCTCGGGCTTCAAGCGCCACGCGGAAAGCGGGCTGCGCGGCTCGTACAGCTTGCGGATACCGGTCCACTGCAGCACGAACAGCCCGTCGTCGGCGAGCAGGTCGCTCACCTTTTCGAAGTAGAGCGACAGGTTCTTGATCCCCACGTGCTCGACCATTTCCAGGCTGACGATCTTGTCGAAGCGCCCCTCGAGCGCTCGGTAGTCGCGGACTTCCAGCTGCACGCGCTCACCGACACCGTAGCGCCTTGCGCGCTCCAGCCCGAAGCTCACCTGCTCCTCCGCTAACGTGATGCCGAGGGCGCTCACGCCGTAGTCGCGCGCCGCCCTGGCAGCGAAGGTGCCCCAGCCGCACCCGATGTCGAGTAGACGTTCGCCTGGGGCGAGCCGGAGCTTCTGGCAGCAGCGGTCGATCTTGCGGTACTGGGCTTGCTCCAGATCATCGTCGGGTGAAGCGAAGTGCGCGGCGGTGTAGACCATCGCTTCGCCGAGGAACCAGCCGAAAAAATCGTTGCCACGGTTGTAGTGGTCCCCAACGATGCGGCTGTCTTGGCGCCGGCTGTGCAGGAGCACCTCGGGCAGGAAGTTCGTCAGCGCCCATTTGACGTGCGATTCGGTCAGTCGAAAGGACAGCGTTTCGTGGCGTGACCGAAATAGCTCGTGCCAGCTGTCCGCTGGAATGTCGACCCGGCCGGCCACGTAGGCCTCGTAGAGGTCCGACATGGGTACCTTGCGCCCCGCCCAAGCCTTTTGGAGAGAACGATCCTCGAAGCTGACCAAGTCCTGGAGCACGGCGTTCATGGGCTGGCTGTACCATTGGTTGTACTGGTGGTACAAGCGTTAAATGCGCTGAATTGTGGTGACGGCGGACTCGCCGCGGGGGCCGTGGTAGCAGGGCCGACTCCTGTGGCTCGTCGACGCTTCGAAGCTCTGCCCCGCGAGCGCCAAGACGAGATCCTGCGCTTGGCGGCGCAAGAGTTCGCCAGCCACGGCTTTCAGGGGACCTCTTACAACCAGCTGCTCGAGCGACTTCAGCTAGGCAAGAGCTCGGCCTACTACTACTTCGACGACAAGCGTGATCTGTTCCTCACTGTCGTGGAGCGCTGTTACGCGGCGTACCTGGGCAGCATCGAACAGCTCGCCCCGCCGACCAGCGCCGACGAGTTTTGGAGCTTCGTCGAGCAGAGCTCATTGGCTGGCTTCCGCTTCATGCTGCGAGATCCGACCAGCGCTGCGCTGATGCAATGCATGGACCGCGAACAGGCGCTGCTCGGCGAGCTGAGCTCCGAGCGGGTGCTTCACGATCAGGCGAAGTTCTACGAGACGCTGCTCGAGCAGGGACAGCGCTTGGGTGCGGTGCGCGTCGACCTGCCGCTGGCACTGCTCGCGGACGTGGCGCGCAGTCTGGCCATCTCCTTCGACCGCTGGTTCGTGGTCGAGTGGTACAAGCCGGGCTTCATGGGCCTCGAGGCAGCCGCAAAGGCATTCTGCGACGCGGCACGGCGTGTGTGCGAGCCAGCTGGGAAAAGCGCTGGTTAGCGCAGGCGCTCGATGATCAGAGGCTTGCGCCGGACGCTGCGGGTCGTGACGCTGAAGCAGCTTTCGACCCGGCCCCGCACCTGTTCGGCGAGCGTGCGGCTGGCGGCGTGGATCGTGATCAGCGGTGCGCTCTTCGCCACGCGCTCGCCGACTCCCACGTGGAGCTCGAAACCGGCTGCCGGATCGATGCGTTGATCGGCGCGGGTGCGCCCCGCGCCCAGCTCGATGCCTAGCACGCCGAGCGCGAAAGCGTCGATGCCGTGGACGTAGCCGGCGCGCTTGGCGTTGATGGTGAGCCGCTGCTTGCTCTGCGGCAGGCGCGACGTGTCGTCCACGACGCGCGCGTCGCCGCCTTGAGCGACGACCATGCGCCGGAATACGCCGAGCGCCGAGCCGTCCGCGAGCGCCGCCCGCAGCAGCTGCATGGCTTGGGCTCGGCTGCGGCAGCGCCTGCCCAGCAGCAGCATTTCGGCGCCCAGCTCGAGCGTGAGCTGGCGCGTGTCGGCGGGACCGGCGTTCTGCAGCACCGCGATGGCTTCGCGCGTCTCGAGCGCGTTGCCGATGCTGCGCCCGATCGGCGCGGACATGTCCGTGATCAGCGCCGAGACGCGCTTGCCGGCGCGCTTGCCGACGCGCACCAGCGCCCGGGCCAGGGCGCGCGCGCTCTTCAAATCCTTCATGAAGGCGCCGGCGCCGCATTTGACGTCGAGCACCAGGCCGTCGATGCCCTCGGCCAGCTTCTTGGACAGGATGCTGGCGACGATCAGCGGGATGTGCTCGACCGTGGCCGTCACGTCGCGCAGCGCGTACAGCCGCTTGTCGGCTGGCGCGAGCTCGCCGCTTTGACCCACCATGCACACGCCCACCTCGCGCACGATGCGCTCGAAGCGCGTCGCCGGCAGCTCGACCCGAAAACCCGGGATGGCCTCCAGCTTGTCGAGCGTGCCGCCGGTGTGACCCAGGCCGCGACCCGAGATCATCGGCACCGCGACACCGCAGGCGGCGACCAGAGGCGCCAGGCAAAGGCTGATCTTGTCGCCCACGCCGCCGGTCGAGTGCTTGTCGACCTTGCTGGCCCGAACGCTCGCAAGCCCGAGGACCTTGCCCGAATGCAGCATGGCCTGGGTCAAGGTCAGCGTCTCTGCCTCCGACAAGCCGTTCAGAAAGGCGGCCATCAGCCAGGCGCTGGCCTGATAGTCGGCCACCTGCCCGTTCACGAAGCCCGCGATGAAGGCCTGGATCTGCGCCGGCTCGTGCTCGGCGCCATCGCGCTTCAGGCGCACGAATTCGACGGGGTTCATCGCAGCTCCAGTCCTTGCCAAGACTGCTCGAACCGGGGCTAGATTCACAGCGCGAAATGGATCGGCCGCGCGGACGCCCCAAAGGCAAGTTCACCCAGCATCGAAGGCTCGACAAGCTGCGTGAGCTGCTCGAGCGCCATCCTCGCGGTCTGGCGCTCAGCGATCTGGCGGGCGCGCTGAGCGTGACCGTGCGCTCCATGCGGCGCTACCTCAAGGAGATCGAGCGCGAGTACGACCTGGAGTCGGTGCCGACACGCGGCGGTACAGCGCTGCTCTGGCGGCTCAAGCCCAACGAGATGCCGCGCCGGGTGGAGCTGCGCCGAACCCAAACCTACGCGCTGCTCGCCGCGCGCCGGCTGTTCGAGCCGATGCGCGGGTCCGCGCTGTTCGACGAGATCGATCACGCCGTGATGAAGCTCTTGGCGCTCGCGCAGCGACCCGGTCGCGGTCCCAACGCGGGCCTGGCCGACGCACGGCTCGAAGAACGCTTCCTGTACTTGCCGCACGCGCCCAAGAACTACGCCGAGCGTACCGAGGAGCTCGACGACCTGTTCCAGGCGGTGTCCGATCTGCGCCCGCTCACGCTGCTGTACAAGAGCGCGGCGCGCGCGGGGGCGGGCGAGGAGCGCATCACCATCCACCCCTACGCGCTCGTGCTGCATCGCGATTCGATCTATTGCGTCGGCTTCCACACCGGCCGCCAGGAGATCCGCACCTTCGTGCTGGATCGCATGCGCGACACCGAATGCGGCATCGCCGAGCGTTTCGAATTGCCCGGCGACTTTCACATCGATCAGTACTTCCAAGGCGAATTCGGCATCTGGCGCAGCTCGCAACAGCACAAGGTGGTGATCGAGTTCGACGCCCAGGCCGCCGAATACATCCGCGCTCGCCGAGTGCACGGTAGCCAGCGCCTGGCCACCATCGCCGGCGGGGGTGTGCGCCTGACCATGACCATCGGCGACCTGACCCAGGTCGTGAGCTGGATCCTCGAATGGGGTGCGCGCGCCAAAGTGCTCGAGCCACCGGAGCTGATCGAGCGCGTGCGCGCCGAGCTCACCGGCGCCCTCGCTCTCTATCCAGCTCCGTCGGCGAGGCCAGAAGGGAAAAGCAGAGGCTGACGAGCGCGCTCGCGCTACCCTCGATATTGCCGGTAGTAGCCGATGACCCTGGTCACGTAGTCCTGGGTCTCCGGGTAGGGCGGGATGCCGCCGTGGCGGATGACGGCGTTCTCGCCGGCGTTGTAGGCGGCGATCGTCAGCGCCAGGTCACCGTTGAAGGTGTTGGCCAGCACGCGCAGGTAGCGGACGCCGCCGAGGATGTTTTGACGGGGGTCGAAGACGTCGGTCACCAGCATGCGCTCGGCGGTCGCCGGAATCATCTGCATCAGGCCGCGTGCGTTGGCGGGCGAAACGGCGCGCGGGTCGAAGTCGCTCTCCACCCGGATCACCGCCCGCACCAGGGCCTCGGGGATCTGGTAGAGGGCCGCGGCCTCACGGATGTGCAGATCGTAGCGGGAGTAGCGCTCAGGCGACGAGTCGGACGGAAGGAACACCGCCGCCTTGTCGCGCGTCTTTTGGTAGAGCGTCGCGCCCTTACCCTTGGTGTTCGAGAAGCTGATCACGCCGTCGGCGCCGACCGACTGGTAGATGTCGGCTTCGCTGGCGGCCGGGAAGGTGGTTGCGGCGAGGACCCCCAGGGACGTCAGGACCAGGCGGGAGTATCGGGATGGTGAGGGTCGG
>DATDEV010000241.1:0-7650 GCA_036522995.1 Polyangiaceae bacterium | reverse complement strand
GTCGCCGCAAGCACCGATCGAGAATGAGAGAGCGACCATCGAGCCGAAGGTCGCGAGTAGCCCAAGTCTATTTAGTTTCTTCATGATTCCTGTCCCCTTGGCAAACGCGCCGAAAGCATCCGAGAAGAAACGACCACGGTCAAGGAAAGCGCCTGAAAATCGCTTCCGATCGAGACAGCGGTTGAAGCCCGCCGGCACTTATCTAGGTGGGCAGCACGCGGGCCCCGTCGCATTTTTGCTAGCCGTCAGCGGGGACACCGCGCGGACGCTTACTCGACGTCTTCGGCTGGTCCTCGGCTTGCGGGACCCGCTCGATCTCCAGGCGTTCGGCGCGCCGAGCCGTGGCGCGCGTGACCGTGAAGCGCCAGCCGTGCCATTCGACGGTGTCACCGATGCGCGGCACGCGCCCGACCAGATGGGCGACGAAACCCGCCACGGTCACCATTTCCGAGTCCTCCTCGATGCCGAGTAGCTCGAACACCTTGCGCGATTCGGCCATGCCGCGACACACCAGCTTGCCATCGGCACGGCGAATGATCGCTTGGTCCACCCGATCGGTCTCGTCCTCGATTTCGCCCACGATCTCTTCGAGCACGTCTTCGAGCGTGATGATGCCCTGCGTGCCGCCGTACTCGTCGACCACCAGCGCCAGGTGACGACGCTGCTCTTGAAACGTGCGCAGCACCTTCTCGAGCTGGGCCGTCGCCGGAATCACCAGCAGCGGTGTCGACAGCGTCTTCCAGTCCGGATCTTCGGGCGACTCGCGCAGCTTGAACATGAGGTCCTTCACCAGAACCATGCCCTCGAAGCGATCCGGATTGCCGTCGGACGTATACGGGAAGCGACTGTGACCAGACTCGCGCACTACCGCCAGGTTCTCTTCGAGATCACGTTCGCCCGATAGGTAGATGACGCGAGCGCGCGGAACCATCACGTCATAAGCCGTGAGCTCGCGCAGCGCCGTGGCGCCTTCGATCATGTCCGCGAGGCGTCCGGCCAAGGCGCCTTCGGTGCGCCCCAGGGCGACCAGCAGCTTGATCTCCTCGATCGACGTCACCGGGTTGGCGTGGTCGCCGCGCAAGAGCCGCGCGAAGATGCTGGTCAGCCACAGCACCGGCTTGAGCACCACCACCAGCACGCGCACCGAGTAGGCCACCGGTATCGCCAGGCTCGCGGCATAGGTCACGCCCAGCGTCTTGGGGATGATCTCGGAGAAGACCAGCACCGCCACGGTGAAGCCCACCGAGAACATCCACAGCGTGCCTTCCCCGAAAACGTTGACGTACATCGCACCGCACACCGAAGCGCCAACCGTGTGCGCCACCGTGTGAAACGAGACGATGGCGGCGATCGGCAGATCGATCTCGCGCTTGAACTCGCGCAAGATCTCGGCGCCGCGCGAGCGACCCAGGCCTTCGACCTGGGCGTGCGTGACGCTCAGCACCACCGCCTCGCTCACGGAGCAGAAGAACGAGACGACCAGTGACCAGAGGACGGTGAGGATCAGGAGCAGCATGAGGTGGGCGAAAGCGCGCCCCCGAGCGCCGCAGGCTAGCATAAGCTGCGCGCTCGAAATTTGGCTGGGCTACGTCACGCCCGTCGCGTGTGGCGCGCGTGGCGCTAGACGCGCTTGGGGAGGCCTGGCAGGGCGCCGCCCGCGGCGGCCAGCTCTTGCTGCTGCTTCTGCAGGTACTGGGCGACGGCGCGCGAGCGCTCGATGGCAAATTGCTTCACTTCGCGGTTTTGCGAGCCGGCCAGCGCGTTGAGCAGCTTCGTGACACGGTCGATCTGGCGCTTCTGGAACAGCGCCTCGAAGTAGTTATTCGCGAGCCGCACGTCGTTCGTCATCTTGGACTCGTGCTTGGAGAGCAGCGCGATGATCGAGTCCAGGTCGCCCTGTTGCCCGTGGAGCGCCGAGAGGCAGATCAACGCCAGCGGGTCGTTCTCGTTGCGTTCGACCGCCTTCTTGGCGAACTCGAGCGCCTTGGGACGGCCGCTCTCCTCGTTGGCGTACAGCCCCTGCAGCGCGATGAAAGGCGCTGCCGTGCGCTTGTTCGCGTCGTTATCTGCCAGCGCGGACACTGCCGCAATGGCGGCCTCTTCGCTCTCGGCAGCGCGAATCTGCGAGTAGAGGTAGGCCCAAGCGTCGACCGCGTTCGGCTCGATCTTGATCGCATCCTGAATCGCTTCGCGCTCCTTGTCGCCTTCCTTGCGACCCTGGAACACCTTGGCCAGGTGCAGCGTGGGGAAGGGATTCTTGGGCAGCATGTTCTGGGCACCCTTGAGCGTGCCTTCGGCCTTGTCCCACTTCTCTTGCTGCAGCTGAGCGATGCCGAGCGCCAGCCAGTCGTCGCCGGTGCCGCCGAGCGCCACCACGCGACCTAGCACCTTCTCCGCCTGCTCGAAGCGGTTGTACTTCATCAGCTCTTGGGAGTAGAGCCGGCCCCGATTCAGGTCGTCCTTGTTCTCCTGCCAGTGCTTGTCGAGGCCGCCGAGCAGGTCGTCCAGGCCGATGGCGATCGGGCGGCCCTCGGCGTCCTGCACCTGTACCGCGGGGCCGTTGAAACCGAGCATCTTCCACATCTGCTCGAGCTCGAGTGCCACCGGGCCGTTCTTGATCGACTCCAGCAGCTCGTCCGAAGGCTTGCTGAGCGGCAAGACCACCAGCGCGTTGCCCGGCACGCCCCCCGGAAATGCGCTGACCGGTGCGACGATCGCCGCGCCTCCCTGTAGCTGCAGATTGGTGGCGGGATCGGCTGCGCTCGGCAAATTCGGCTCGGACATGCGGCGGGTTCCCTAGCATTGCTGCCGCGTTTTCACAAACGCGCGGAAATTCCAGCCGACAGTAGCGCAAAGCACTCGTCCGGCGCGCGAGCGCAGTTGGCAGGACCGGCGCGAGGCGGCAATAGTAGCGAGCATGAAGGCTCGCAGCTCGACCTGGAAGCTTGGGGCACTGCGTACCGGGGTCTCGCTCCTCGGCCTGCTCACGCTCGGCCTCGCTTCCCGCAGCGCGCGCGCCGACACGCTGACCATCTCCAATCCAGGCGACCACCCGCGCTACACCTTCGAGGCCGAGCCCCACCTGGTGCTCGGGTTCATCGAGCCGCCCGGCTACGCCAGCGGCGCGGGCTTCGGTGTCGGGTTTCGTGGCTCGCTGCCGATCATGCGCAACGGCTTCATTCCCAAGCTCAACAACTCCGTGGCCATCGGCTTCGGTTTGGATTTTGCCCGCTACGGCGCCGGCGACTACTGCGCCGACGGTGGTGACCTATCGACTTGTGACGATCGCGAACGCGCCGATGGCTTCAACGAGCTGTACTTCCCAATCGTCCTGCAGTGGAACTTCTTCCTCAGCCGTAACTGGTCCGTGTTCGGCGAGCCTGGCGTGGCGCTGACGTACCACGCCCACGAAGGACCCAACGACGTCGCCTTCAATCCGTTCGTGTTCTTCGTCGGCGGGCGCTTCCACTTCTCGGACAAGATCATGCTGACCATGCGTATTGGCTACCCTGCCTTCTCGGTTGGCTGCTCGTTCCTGCTGTAAACGGCCCGGCGCGAGGCCGAATGGCCGCACTGGCGGGACCACGCTATACATGTGCGCGTGACACCCTTCTTTCACATCCTGGCCGGCATCCTGGGCCTGGGACTCTTGGTGGTGGTGCACGAGACCGGCCATTTGCTGGCCGCGCGCGCTTCCGGCATGCGTGTCGTTCGCTTCAGTATCGGTTTTGGCCCGCCGCTGCTGCGCTACCAGAGCAAGCGCAGCGAAACGCTGTACCAGATCGCGCTGATTCCGTTCCTGGCCTACGTGCAGATCGCGGGCATGAATCCGTTCGAGGAGATCGACCCGGACGACAAGACCTCGTACGCCAACGCCTCGCTGCTCGCGCGCATCTTCGCCATTCTGGCAGGGCCGCTCGCCAACTACCTGTTCGCCTCGGTGCTGTTCTTCATCGTCTACTTGGTAGGTGGAGTCGCTCAACCGACCACCAAGGTGGAGGTGCTCGACGGCGCTGCCAAGGCCGCCAAGATGCAGAACGGCGACATGATCGTGGCCGTCGCAGGCAAGCCCGTGAGCGACTGGGAGAGCATGCGTCAGCAGATCGTGAAGAGCCCCTCGCAGCCGCTGGTGTTCGACATCGAGCGCGGCAAGGAGCGCCTCAAGCTGACCATCGTTCCCAAGAACGAGAAGGGTGAAGGCCGCATCGGCGTGTCGCCCGTCTCCAAGATGGTCCCGGTGACCGCGCGTGAGGCCGGCATCAAGTCGCTCGTCCTGCCCTATCAGGTGGTCAAGGATTCGATCATCATGCTGGGCCGCATCATCACCTTGCAGGAGAAGCCGGACCTGAAGGGACCGGTCGGCATCGTCAAGGAAACCTCCAAGGCCGCCAGCCGCGGTTGGCTCGAGCTCACGTTCTTTCTGGGCGTCCTGAGCGCCTACCTGGGGGGCTTCAACGCGCTGCCTTTCCCGGCGCTGGACGGCGGCCGCCTGGCCTTCCTCGGCTACGAAGCCATCACGCGCCGCAAGCCCAACTCCCGCGTCGAGGTCATGGTGCACGCCTTCGGCTTCGTCATGCTCTTGATGCTGATTGCGGTCGTCACCTTTTCCGATGTACGAAACTAGGCCGTGGCTACCCAGCGGGTCTCCGGCGCACGACTCTCGCTAGGCGTGGTGGCCGCGCTCTCGGCCGCTGCTGCGCTGGGCTGCTCGACGCCCAAGGTGAGCCTGGCGGAAGGGCCGCGTGAATACGTGGCCACCGACTACTCGGGCGTGCTGCGCAGCTGGACTCGCAGCAAGCAATTCACCAACGTGAGCGTGATGGACAACGTGCTGTCCGTCACCGCCACCTACGAGTCGTGGGACTTTCGCTGGGCGTACGTGGTGCGCTACGCGGAAGACTACCGCCTGACCATCGACCAGCGTCACTCGCTGCTCGAGCGCTCGTTGGCGGATGCGCGAGAGAACCACCAGTTTTACGTCGCGCTCTACGCGCAGCGCCACCGGTGGGCCGATCTCAACGCCAAGGACCCGGCCTGGATCGTGCGCTTGATCGACGACGAGGGCACCGAGACGGCGCCGTCGAACATCGAGCAGATTCGCAAACCGGGCGCCATCGAGCTGACCTACTTTCCGTACACCACGCCCTGGCGCAGCGCGTTCCGAGTCACCTTTCCGCGCGTGCGCGCCGACGGCCGGCCCACCATCGCTCAGGCCTCACGCTGGTTCGGACTGCGCTTCGCCGGTGCTCAGGGCTACGAAGAGATCGTTTGGGAGCTGGGCAGCGCCCGCGCCGCCAACAACGCCAACCCCGTGCTCAGCCCGCCAAAAGCTCCAACAGTGGCGGCACGCTGAGCATCAGCTCGTGAGCGGCGTGGCGATCCGCCGCCATCAGCAGCGCGCCTGACGCGCCAGCGCGCGCCGCCGTGGGGGCCGCGCCCGCCGCCAAGACCTGCGGCGCAAACAAGAACTCTCCCGGCCCGAGCTCACCCTCCGAACCGGGGCGGCTCGCGTCGTTGCCGAGCTCGATGCGGCCCGCGCCGACGATGAACAAGCCGCCGACCGGCTTGCCGCGCTCGACCAGCAGCTCACCTGGCATCAGGCGCACCAGCGAGCAGCGCGACAGCACCATCTCGCGCAGCGCGTCGTCGAGACGCTCGCCCATCGGTCCCATCGAAACACCTGCCAGCGCCTGGTACTTGTCCGCGACGCCCTTCAGCTCTTCGAGCACCCAGGGACATTCGGCGAGCGGCGGTTCGATGGTCGCCAGATCCCACACCGCCACTTGCGTGTCGGGCGCGGTCGCCACCAGCCGCAGCGCGACGCCATCCGCCAGCGTGCCGCGGCCGTACACCAGCTCGCGCTCGCCCGCGGCACCGCACCGGACGTCGGCGATAGCGGGCATCACGCTGACGGAGCCGCGCAGCACGAGCGCCAGCCCGAAGTTGCTGACTTCCTCTTCGGTGGCCAGGCGCTCGACGCGCGCCGCCCTGGCCAGGGCCAGCTGCGTTTCCGGCGGAAAGTCTTCGAAGCCGGCGATCTCGGAAAGCAGGATTCCAGCCACCCGCGGCTCGGGCTCGGGCTCGGGCTCGGGCTCGGGCGCGCTCTGCGTGTCTGGAGCGGGCTCGGACTCGCTTTGCGTATTCAGAGCAGGCTCGAGGTCCTCCTGCGTATCCGGAGCAGGCTCGAGGTCGTCCTGCGTATCCGGAGCAGGCTCGGGCTCGCTCTCGGTGTCGGGCGCGGAGTCGAGCTCGACAGCATCGGCCACGCTCAGGCGCACCGGCGTAGGCGCCGGATCCTCGTCGGCTTCGTAGCGCGGCTCGCGCTCGGACACCGGCTCGGACTCGAGCAGCTCGTCCACCGACGAGTCGAAGTAGGGCCGCTCCAGGTTGGCGGTGGGCGCTTCGCTGGCGAAGCGGGGCAAGCCCTCGGAGGCCTCGTCATCCGAAAGCTCGTCGTCGGAGATCTCTTCTACGTCTTCGTCCACCTCGACCGCCGCCGCGTCCAGGTCTTCGGCGGTGATGTCGGTCGTCTCGTCGGTGGCGTCGGCGCTCAGCGCCGTCGGAGCACTGGAATCGTTCAGGTCGGCGTCGGGCGGCAGCGATAGCGCGTCTTCGTCGATCACGTCGGTGCCATCGTGGTCGTCGAGCTCGGTGATGAGCGGCTGGGACACGACCGGAGGAGCGACCAGAAAAGCTTCCAGCCGATCGGTCTGGCGGGTCAGCTCGGCCGCGCGCCAGGTGGCACCTACCGTGACTGCCGAGTCGATCGCCCGCCGCAGCCAGACCACGGCGTCAGCGCGCGATCCGCGCTTCCACTGCACGGCAGCGGTCGACAAGGCCCAGGCCACATCGTCGTCGTCGTCGTCCTTCGCGGCTGGGAATTCGGGCGACCCCGGTTCGATCATTGAATGCAGCCTTTTACACGAACCCTGCCGGCAAGGGGCAACGCCAAGACCAGCCTAAACTCGAGTTGGGCGATTTTCACGGGATCGCTCAGCTCCAACCTTACTGCGGCTGAACGAAGACCTCGCGGTCCTTCGCCCCGTTTGGTGGGCCTACCACGCCACGCTTTTCCATCATTTCGACGATCTTGGCAGCCCGGTTGTAGCCGATGGTCAACTTGCGCTGCAGCCAACTGGTCGAGCAGCGCTGGGTCTCGGCCACGATCCGAACAGCCTCGTCATAGCGGGCATCCAAGGGCTCGTCGCCGCCGTCCTCGTCTTGCTCGTCTTCGGCCGCCTTCAAGATGGCGTCGTTGTACTCGGGCGTCCCTTGCGCACGCAGGTAGTCGGTGAGCGCGCTGACCTCTTCCTCGCTCACGAACGGGCATTGCACGCGCCGCGTGTCGTTGGCCCCGTTGAGCTTGACCAGCATGTCGCCGCGGCCGAGCAAGAGCTCGGCGCCCATCTCGTCCAGGATGGTGCGGCTGTCCACCTTTTGCGCGACCCGGAAGCCGATGCGCGAGGGAAAGTTGGCCTTGATCATGCCGGTGATGACGTCGACGCTCGGGCGCTGCGTCGCCAGCACCACGTGCATGCCGGCCGCGCGCGCCTTCTGTGCCAAACGCGCCACCGAGGTTTCGACTTCCTTGCCCTGCTGCATCATCAGGTCGGCGAACTCGTCGACCACGATCACGATGTAGGGCAGCGG
>DATDEV010000240.1:0-2552 GCA_036522995.1 Polyangiaceae bacterium | reverse complement strand
CCAGCACGCCGGAGCGTTGGTCGGGGCCGTCATCGTCTTCGTCGCGCGCGGTGAAGGCGATGGTGCTGCCGTCGCGGCTCACGCTGTGGCAGGCGCCGCACTGCCGCTTGTTGGTGTCCGTCCCGGGCATGATGAACGGCTCGGCGCGATCGGCGCCGAACGGCAAGCGAAAGATGCCGGTGGCTTGCTCGCCGGGGGTGCCCGAGTAGATGGGCACGCTGGTCCAGTAGTAAAAGCCCTTGTTCTGCAGCTGGCTGGGGGAGATCCGAAACGGCACCGGCTCCGCGCTTTTGATCACGCCGTGGCGCGCGGTCGAGCCCGTCACGGTCAGCACCACCGGCTTGTCCTCCAGCTCGTCGCGCGCCGCGGCCCAGGTCTCGCCGGTCAGCAGGTAGCGGCAGCCATCGCCGTCGGCGGCGAAGCAGGGCGTGAAAAACTCGTAAACGACGCTGCCGTCGGCCGCTTCGATCCGCAGGCGAAAGACGCTGAAATCGCTGCGCCCGCGGCGAAACTGCACGGTCAGCTGCGACAGGTCCTTGGGATGCACGGAGTCAGCGAGCGGATAAACGACGAATGGGGCATCGCCCGTCTCGGCTTCGGGATTGGCGAACCAGTCCCCTGCGTCGCTGGGAGCGCCTTGTTCGATCTGGCAGTGGTCCTCACAGCTGTAGGGCGCTCGAGCGCTGCCCAGGTAGGCATCTTGCCCGCGACAGCCCGCCGCCAGCAGCAGCCCACAGAGCCAGCGCCGGAGCGTCACTCCCACCTCACGTCTTCGATGTCCATCTCGACCGGCTCGATGCTGCCCTCCGACGCGATGGCCCAGCCAAAGGGTGAGACGACCGTGTCGTAGGTCACGCCCGACAGATCGATTTCGATCTGCTGAAACTCGTTATCCAGAGTGACGGGCATGGGAACCCCGAAGTCGTCTTTGTAGGGCAGCGATGGATCGGTCACACCTTCCCACTCGTTGGCGCCGCCGGACCGAAAATCCACCAGTATCGGATCGCCTTCTACCCGCGCCCAGAACACCACTCGGCGGGCACCTGGCGCGACCGGCAGGCCCGGCACGCGACCGATCTCGACTTCAGTGGGGTGAGGGGCCTGGAACAAGATCCCCAAGTAGCCCTGAAACCCCTCGGCTTCGGCCGCGAGTGGCTGATAGTGGTAGCGGCGACAAACGCCCTGCGCCGAAACTCTCCCTTCCGAGCAGCCGCGGCCGTCGATCGTCAGCACATGGCTGGCGCAGTTGGCGTCGCCGAAGCAGCCGTTGGGGACGAAGTAGTCTTCGACCAGGAAGGGCAAGCGCAGCTCGTCCGGATCGCTCACGACCGGCGCCCCCAAATCGGGCTGGCGCTCGGGCAGCTCGCCACCCTTCGAGCAGCCGAGCAGCTCCAGCGTGAGCGCGCTAAGCGCGCAAATGATCGAAGCCCGGACCGAGCGCAAAGCGCTGACCCGTGTCGAGCTCCAGCTCTGAACCGCGGCCACGTTCAATTCTACCTACGACCTGTGCGCCCCTGGGGCGGCGGGCCCGAGGGCCGGCGCACAATAAAGCGTAGTCCTCACCGCCCCGGAGCGCCAACGTCGTAGCTGGCTCGCCGAGCAGATCGGCCAGATCGGCTAGCTCTGGCTCGATCGTGCTCGCCAGGCGCTCGGCCTCGAGCACCGCCTTGACCTTGCTCGCGCGCGCGAGCTGAAGCGCATCACCGGCCAGGCCGTCCGACACGTCGATGACGGCCCGCGCTCGCCCCTGCAGCGCGAGCCCCTCGGCGATGAGCGCCCGCGGGCGCGCCCAGGCAGCCTTCGCGAGCGCGGCAATCGGCTTCAAGCGCGCCGGCAGCTTCAGCCGCTGCTGGTGCAGTAGCAGGCCGGCTCGCGCCAGGCCTGCTCGACCGATCAGCCACAGCTCGTCGCCGGGGCGCGCTGCCGAGCGCAGCAGCGGACGCTCGACCTGACCAAGCACGGTAGTAGTGACCGACAGCACGGGCCCGCGCACGACGTTGCCGCCGACGACGGGACAGCCCAGCGCTCGCGCTGCCTGCGCCTGGCCGCGTGCCAACTTGCGCAGCTCGCCGCTCGAAAAGCCCGACGGCACGTGCAGGCTGGCGACCGCCGCCAGTGGCCGCGCCCCCATCGCCGCCAGATCGCTGGCAGCCGCCTGCAACGACCGAAATCCCACGTCCTCCGCGCCGAGCCAGCGCAGATCGAAATGCACGCCCTGCACCTGATCATCGACGCTGACGACCAGGCGCCGGCGCCGGTCCAGGCCGCGCAGCACCGCAGCGTCGTCGCCGATGCCGAGCTCGACGGCGGGCGTGGAGCCCGGCGACAGCTCGCGTGTGAGCTGGGCGATGAGCTCGAACTCGCCCCCGCTGGCGGCGCGGCGCGCTGGCTTCGGCATGGCTCAGCCGATGGTGGCGCGCTTTACCGGAATGGTCACGATGAATGCGGTGCCGCGAGGCTGGTTGGCCTCGATGCGAATGCCGCCGTCATGCCCTTCCACCAGGCGCTTGACGATCGAGAGCCCCAGCCCGGTGCCCCCCGCCTCGCGGGTG
>DATDEV010000239.1:0-6064 GCA_036522995.1 Polyangiaceae bacterium | reverse complement strand
CGGCCTGGGCGCGCCCCGCGTCTGCAGCGACGAGCTTTTTCGCCATGTCGGAGAGCTCCGCGCTCATGCGCGTGGTGTCTCCTGCGCTGGCGTGCGCCAGCAGCGCTTCCTCGTGCTCGTCGAGCAGCGCAGACAAGAACTCGTCGTGCTGCTGGGTCAGGAACGTTCGCTCGCGCTCGGCGTCGGCCTGGCTGGCCAGCAGCTCCTGCTCGAGCTCGGTCAGGCGCTGCTTCAAGCCTAGCTGCTGCTCGTTGGCCGAGCCGAGCATGGCGTGAAGCGTGGACAGCTCCTCCACCAGCTGCTCGTTGGCTTGCTTGGCGCTCACGACCCCGCCCGAAAGGTCGCTCAGCACCTTGGTCAGCTCGCTCAGGCCGACGCCGGCGCGTGTGCCGGCGTCGAGCGCCGCGAGGAAGTGCGCGTCGCTCGGTCTTATCGGCAAGGGCGTCGGACCGGCCGAGCGCAGTAGCGCGTCGAGGCTCGCAGCGGGCGGCGCGATCGTCACCGATTCGTGAGGATCGTCCACTTCGCGCGCGGCGGCGGGCTGACTTTTCGATACCGGGGGGATGGTTTCTCCCATAGGGGCGCCAGCTGCGGCGCGGAGCAGTGGCGCTCTCGGGCCTTCCGGGCCATAGCCTTTCGAGGCTAGCCTGACGCTGGAGCAGGCGGAAGCCACGCAGCGCCCGGAGCCGAAACCGCGTAAAACTAGAGTGGAATTGGCAAGCGCACCTTCGACCACAATAGAATCCGCGGGAGCTGGCAGCGCCGTGCGGCCCACTGCCAGCGGCGACGTGGAGCGGACAGCGCTGAGGATTGCCGAGACGGCGCAGGGCTTTGCGCGCGCGCCCTTGAGCCGCAAGCTCGAGGCGCTGGCTCAGGTGCAGAGGCGGCTCCACGCGCGGGGCTACGAGCTGGCTCTTCTGGGCGCCCGCGCCAAGGGCATCGCCGATCGCGCGGGCAGCGTCGCCGAGGAGCTGCTGGCCGGTCCGGTGATCATCCAGCGCTACGTGCGCTTGCTGCACGAATCGCTGGAGCAGATCCGCGAGCGCGGGGCTCCGCTCGTTTCCGATGACCGGGTGCGACGCTTGCCGAGCGGGGAAGTAGCGGTGCGGGTGATGCCGCACTCGGCGACCGACCGGCTGCTGTTCATGCCGTACGAGATCGAGGTGCGGCTGGCTGCCAGCGTCGACACGGCGGAGCTGCGCAGCGCGCAGGCCAGCTTCTATCACGGAGCCGGTGAGGGCAGCGTGGCCGCGGTGCTGGGCGGCGGCAACGTGGCGAGCATCCCGGCGCTCGACTTGCTGCATCAGTGCTTCGTGGAGGGGCGAGCGTGCGTGCTCAAGATGAGCCCGGTCAACGCCTACCTGGGGCCGCATTTCGAGTGGATTTTCGAGCCGATCTCGCGCCTCGGTGGCCTTGCGATCGTCTACGGCGGCGTCGACGTGGGCAAGGCGCTGCTGAGCAGCCCACACGTCGAGCACGTGCATTTGACCGGCGCGATCGAGACGCACGACGCGATCGTCTGGGGGCCGCCCGGCCCGGAGCAGAGCCAGCGCCGCAGCGCGGGACGTCCGGTGATCGACAAGCGCGTGACCAGCGAGCTGGGTAACGTCAGCCCGGTCGTGATCGTGCCTGGTGCCTACAGCGAGCGAGAGCTCGACGACGTTGCTGAGAGCATCGCCGGGATGCTGTTCAACAACGCCTCCTTCAACTGCAATGCGGCCAAGCTGGTGGTGGTGCCGCGCCGACTGGCGGGCGTGCTCGACGAGCGGCTCAAGCGTCTGTTCTCTCAGCAGCCGGCTCGCCCGGCGTACTACCCGGGCGCCGTTCAGCGCTACCAGCAGCTCACCGGCGCTGACGCACCGGGCTCGCTCTGGTCCGCTCCGGCCGTTGCCGGGCAGCTGCCCTGGACCCTGCTGAGCGGGCTCACGCCGGAGTCGGACGCGCCCAGCTTTTCGCTGGAGCCATTTTGCCCGCTGCTCAGCCTGGTGGAGCTCGACGAGCACGATCCCGAGGCTTATTTGGCTCGCGCCGTCGACTTCCTCAACCAGCGGGTGTGGGGAACCCTGAGCGCCATGCTGCTGTTGCCCAGCGCGCTCGAGGGCGAGCCGGCGGTCGAGGCAGCGCTCACGCGGGCGATCGCCGAGCTTCGCTACGGCACGGTGGCGATCAACTACTGGCCGGCCATCGGTTACGGTGCCGGCACTCCGCCTTGGGGCGGGCATCCCAGCTCCAGCTTGCAAGACGCACAGAGCGGCATCGGCTTCGTCCACAACGCGCTGATGCTCGAACGGATTCAGAAGGTCGTGCTGCGCGGGCCGCTGCGCAGTTTTCCCAAGCAGTTCTATTACCCGAGCCACCGCCACCGCGAGCAGCTGGCGCGCGGCTTGTTCGAATACGAGTCGACCGGCAGTGCGCTCGCGCTGGCCAGCACGGGGCTCTACGGCATGCTCGGCTGACGGCCGGGGCTCAGCCGCGCGCGCGCCTTTGGCGCACGGCGTGGGCCAGCTCTTGCAACACCGGCACGGTGCCGTCCCAGGCCAAGCAACCGTCGGTCACGCTCTGGCCAAAGGTCATGCTGGCGCGCTCGCCGATCTCCTGGCGGCCAGCCACCAGGAAGCTCTCGATCATGACGCCGAAAATCAAGCGACTGCCGCCGGCGATCTGCTTGGCGATGTCGCTGGCCACGGCCGGTTGCCGCGCCGGATCCTTGCCGCTGTTGGCATGGCTGGTGTCGACCATCAGCTTGCCGGGTAGCTTGTTTTTCTCGAGCAGCAGGGCCGCGCTGGCCACGGCTTCCTGTCCGTAGTTGGGGCCGTTCGAGCCGCCGCGCAGGATCACGTGGCAGTGCGGGTTACCTCGCGTGGCCACGATGGCCGCCAGGCCCTGCTTGGTCACGGAGAGGAAGTGATGCGGCTCCGCCGCAGAGCGCACCGCGTCGGCGGCGATCTGCACGGTCCCACCAGTGCCGTTCTTGAAGCCCACCGGCATGGACAGACCCGACGCCAGCTCGCGGTGCACCTGGCTCTCGGTGGTGCGCGCGCCGATCGCGCCCCAGGTCACCAGGTCGGCCATGAACTGCGGCGTGATCGGATCCAGGAACTCGAGCGCGGTCGGTAGCCCGAGCCCGACCACGTCGCGCAAGAAAGTGCGCGCCACGCGCAGCCCCTGGTTGATGGCAAAGCTGCCGTCGAGCTTGGGATCGTTGATCAGGCCCTTCCAGCCCACGGTGGTGCGCGGCTTCTCGAAGTAGGTGCGCATCACGATCTTGAGCTCCGAGCTCAGGCTGGGCGTGAGCGCTGCCAGCCGGCGTGCGTACTCGAGCCCTGCCTCCGGGTCGTGGATCGAGCAGGGCCCGACGACCACCACCAGTCGATCGTCCTTGCCTTCGATGATGCTGGCCACCTCGGTACGCGACTCCGCCACCGCCTTCGACTCGGCTTCGCCGAGCGGGATCTCATCCATCAGGATCGCCGGCGGCAGGAGCGGCTTCAGGGTGTCGATGCGGACGTCATCGGTCAGAACGGACATGCGGCGCCGTTAGTAGTACGGCCGGAACAGAACGCAAATTCGCGTGTAGACTTGCGGTCCCGCGCAGGCTCGTGAGCAGTATTGGAGCCGGGATTGCCCGTGGACCACCCCGCTGCCGCCTTTCGCCCTGAGCCCAGCCGCCCCCGGTCGCGGCTGCGTTTTACCCGCGGCAAACTGAGCCCACGCGGCGTGGTTTGGTTCGGGGTGAGCTCCTTTTGGGGTCACCTGCGCCATTTCGCGGCTGCCGCCATCGCCACCGAGGACATCGACTCGCGCGACTGGATGACGCCCGACGACCCGCGGGAGCTCACGGCGCGCGTGGCGCGGGTGCTCGGTGGCGACGAGCAGGCCGGTAGCGTCGTCGAGGCCATCGGCCGCGATCTGTGGATCGACTACATTTCGGACACCGGAGACGACGTTTCGGTCAGCCGCGCCGTGGCGCGCATGGTGGTCGGCCGCTACGAGCTGCCCGATCCCGACCGCCCCGGCGAGTTCATGGTCGCACCGCGTGGCGAGCTGCTGCTATTCGGCGGCGATACCGCCTACCCGGTCGCTACCGCTCAGGAAATTCAGACCCGGGTTCTGGCTCCTTTCAACGAGGCGCTGCTGGGCGAGGACGGCGGCCCGTCGCGCGTGCTCATGGGCATCCCCGGCAACCACGACTGGTACGACGGGCTCGATGGCTTCGGTCGCATGTTCCGGCGCCGCACGGGCGACGAAGACCAGCCGCGGCCGAGCCTACTGGGCGTCTCCAAGCCGATGCTCGAGCACTACGCCGAGTGGGCGCGCGAGTTCATGCTCGGGGGTAAGGTCGAAAAGCCGCGCGCGCTCGTGCTGAGCGGCTACGTGCCGGTGCAAAACGCCAGCTACTTCGTGCTGCCGCTCGCGCCCGGCATCCACCTGTACGGCGTGGATCGCCAGCTGAAGAGCATCGACTGGCGGCAGAAGCAGTTCTTCGTCGACTGGGGACACGAGCACCCCGAAGCCAGCCCCTGGGTGCTCTTGCCCGATCCGCTATTTCGCTTCGGCGCCGCCAGCAAGACCGGCACCGACATGATCCAGACGCTCGGTTTCGATTTTCACGCGCGCCCGCACTTCCTGCTCTCCGGCGACGTGCACCACTACGAGCGCAGCCGCGAAAATCGTACCCTGCACGTGACGGCAGGCGGCGGCGGCGCGTTTCTGCATCCTGCGCCGCTCGTCAGCGGCCGGCGCCAGGCTGCGCGCCGCTGGCCCAACGCTGCCGAATCGCGGCCGCTGCTGCTGGGCGTGCCGCTCAAGATCGCCATCGGCCGTTCGGGCTTCTTGCCGCACCTGGTGCTGGCGGCGCTGTTCGCCCCGGCCATGTCGATCGGCATCCGGCTCTACGATCGCACCGGCGTGATCTTCGCGGCGCCGATCGCAGTCACTGTCGTAGTCACCACCATCTACGCGCTGATCGGTGGCGTCAGGCGGCGCTTTCGCAAGGTCGTGCCGCTGGCGTTCGGGGCGGGGCTGCTGACGGCGGCGCTGCCCATCCTGGCCTCGCTGCTGGTCAAGCACCTGCTGCTGCGGCTGGGCTTCCACCCGACGGTCTACGTGGTGGCGGCCGGCACGCTGCTGCTGACCGTCTTTTTCGCCGCCTACGTATTCGGCTTTTACCTGGCGCTGCTCACCAGGCGCGGCATCGAGCATACGCAGGCGTTCACGGCGCTCGACCACCCCGGCTACAAGCACTTCTTGCGGCTGCGGGTGCGCGCCGACGGCAAGGGCATCGACGGCTACTGCATCGGGCTCACCGATCCGCTCGGGGTAGACGCTCGACCCGAGCTGGTCGACGTGTTTTCGTTCAGCCCCCAGGGAAGCGACGCAGCAGCCAAGGAGTAGCATCGTCCCGGGTTCGAATGCGCGTGCTCAGCCGACGTGACCTATGGCTTTCGCCGCTGGCTTTCGCGCTTTCGCGCTCGGCCGCGGCGGCGGAGTCACCCGGGCGGATCGTGCTGCAACCCCTGGGCCCGGACTTGCCCGAGCAGCAGCTGCGCGCGGTGTCGGCAGCGCTGCAGGCCTTCTACGCGATCGAGCTCGAGCTGCGTCCGGCGCTCGCGCTGCCGCCGAGCGCTTTCTATCCCAAGCGCCGTCGTTACCGCGCGGAGCGGCTGCTCGATTTTCTGGTCGAGCGCGGCTCGGCGTCGGCGCGCGTCACGCTCGGACTGACCAGCGTCGACATCTCGACCAGCAAGGCGCCGTACGAGGATTGGGGCATTCTGGGGCTGGCCACGCTCGACGGGCGCTCGGCAGTGCTCTCGTCCTTTCGTTGCCGGCGCGGCGCTCGCGATGCGGCGCACGTGCGAGCGCGCCTGGCCAAGACCGCCGTTCACGAGCTCGGTCACTCCTTTGGTCTCGAGCATTGCCCGACGCCGGGCTGCATCATGCACGACGGCGAGGGCAGCGTGCTCACGACCGACACCGAGCACGACCTGTGCGCCGAAACACGCGCCGCGCTGCACGCCGCCGGTGTACTGCGCGAAGGCGCCAAATCGCCGTTCCTACGCTAGGG
>DATDEV010000238.1:0-10471 GCA_036522995.1 Polyangiaceae bacterium | reverse complement strand
GTCGCGCGGACGAGCAGCTCGCGGAAAGCGCGCAGCGCCGGATCCTGATCCGTGCGCTCGTGCCACAGCAGGTTGATCGTCGTCGCGATCGGCGGCAGGGGCGTCGCCACGCGACGCAGCGCAAGCCGCGGACCGAGGACCTTCACCAGACTGAGGGGTAGCGACGCAAGATTGTCGCCGCGTCGCTCGAGACGGATCGCCTGGGATTCCTCGAGCAGATCGGCGTCGTGCCCGAGGGCGTCGGGCGGGGCCCGCGCCCGACGGTGCCGCCCGCGGGCTCCGCAGGCCAATAGAAAGCGCGGCAGCGCGGCAGCGCGACCGATTCACGCTGTCAGGGTCAACTGCTCGGGTTGGGTCAGGCGGCGGCGCGCTTGACGCTGTCCCAGCCGCGCCTCACCGCGGCTTTGACTCGCTCCCAGCTGCTAACGTTGCCAGTCGAATCCCAATCCTTCTGCAGGCGCGATTCGAGCTCGTCGTCCCATTCGGCCTTCTCGAAATGCTGGCGCGCGCCGTAGCCGTAGCGCACGGCGGGCTCCGCTTCGTCCCAGCTGTCGGGCGGGTTCGGGCGGTTTGCGGGCGGGATTGCCTGCTTGCCCGCCGCCTGTTTGACCGTGTCGCCGACGTCTTGGTTCAGCTCCGTGCCTCCGTCGGTGACGTCGGCCTTGGTCTGTTCCCAGTCGCGGCGTAGCGCTTCCTTCGTGCGCTCCCACCCCGAAGAGTAATTTTCGTTCCACCAGCTGGGTGCCTTGTAACTGTTGCTCATGAAGGTCTCCTCGAGTCGTTGAACGACGCATGGCCTGCACGTTCCGTACCGCGGCGGCGCCCCGTCGCTCTGGGCAAGGGCGGTCCAAGGGCGTCCAAGAAGCGGACCGCTGAGGCAGAGTGCTTCGGGCGATCTGGACGATGTCCTGACGGAGATCTTCGAAAAGCCGCTGTTTCGCGCAGCTTGCTCGATTCCCTCGAGCGTGGGGCCCCTTCTTGCAGTCGTCGTGCACGGGTCCTCGACCTGCTGCCGCCATGACGTCGACCGACACCGCACCCCTGAGCTCTTCCCGGGTCCTCTTGGCCGAGGACGACTTCGAGCTTCGAACGCTGTTGGCCTCGAAGCTGCAGGATGCAGGTTTCGAGGTCACGGAGGCGAGCGACGGTCGCGACTTACTCGAGCGGCTGATAGGTGGCTTTTCGCAGGACGGCGAAATTGTCCCTTTTGACCTGGTACTTGCCGATATCAACATGCCGTATTTCAACGCGCTCGACGTGATGGTCGGCGCGCGCCGCTGTCTTGCCAGTACACCCGTGGTGCTGATGACAGCGTTCGGTGACACCCACACGCGCGAGCAAGCGCAGCGTCTGGGCGCCACCGCCGTGCTCGACAAGCCGTTCCAACTCGACGACCTCTCAGCGACGTTGGTGGAGATCCTGAACCGGCCGGGAGGCAGCTGAACCCAGACGACGGCCGGGGGGCTTGACATTACTGAGTATGGCCTCATTATCTACGGGCACCGAACATGGCCGCCCGTCGCGACTCAGCACCTAAGCTCTTGGCATCTGAAGACAATTTGCCGCGTCGGGGCCGTCCGCCGGTGATCGATTCGGCGCGGCTTCTGGCGGTTGCGCGGGAGGTATTCCTCGAGCGCGGAATTCGGGCGACCACCCTGGAAGTGGCCGAGCGGGCGGGCGTGTCGGAGGGCTCGCTCTTCAATCGCTTCAAGTCGAAGGAAGGCTTGTTCGCTGCGGCGATGAACTTCGATGCGGAAGAGGCGGGGCGCCTGCTGCAGGGTGCCATCCGCGACATCGAAGGGCTGGAGGTTCGCGAAGGGCTCACGCAGCTCTCGACCACGCTGCTCGGGATCGGACGCATCGCGTTGCCGATCATGATGATGTCCTGGTCGAATCCGAAGCCGTCCGGCGAAACGTCGTTCGACAAGAAGCGCGCCGGATTCAGCGCATTTTTGAAAGCATGCGCTGCGTACCTCGAAGGCAAGATGGAAGAAGGCAAGCTCCGCCACATCGACGCGGAGCTCCTCGCGCGCACGCTGATCGGCTCGCTGCACCACTACTCCATGACCCGCACGTTGATGGAGGCGGACGAGGTCCTGATTCCAGAGGGGATGTTCGTGCGCGGCCTCGTCGACTTGCTGCTGAACGGCGCCAGTTGCGAAGGTGAATCGGTTTCGGTGCGCCGCCTGCCGCTTCAAAAGCCCCGCACGAGCGGGGAATAAACCCAGGGTCTTCTCGGAGATAGAGCTGAATCTGCCCACTTTATTGAGTGTCCCCTCAACATCTGGCCCCGAGCGCCGTTTACCCGGTGGCGCGCTGAGCGGCCACGTCGTTCTCTCACGCATTTTTGCCATGACTTCACAGCCAAACCCCCAGTCCTCCCGCTTCGCCCGCCATCCCCTCGCCAGCCTGCTCGTGGCTTCGCTGTCGCTGTCGGCAGGTTGCAAGAGCGCCAGCGCGACGGCACCCGAGCTCATCAAGCAGGTGCCCGTCGAGGTCGCGACCGAAGCTGCCAGCCCGGTCGATACGCCGCGCACGTTGCGTTTGACCGGCACGCTGCGTGGAGCCCGTGAAACGGATCTGGCCGCCAACGTTGCCGGCCGCGTGCTCTCGATCGGCTTCCAGCGCGGTCAGCCTATCGCCAAGAACGCGGTCATCGCACAGATCGACGTGCGCTCGGCGGCGCTCGCGCTCGCTGAAGCGAGGGTGGCCGTCCAGAACTCGAAGCTTCAAGGAACGATCAACGACTCGGAATGCGCTCGCTACGAGCAACTCCGGGCGAGCGGCGTCGTGGCCGAGCTCGAATTCGACAAGATCAACGCCAAGTGCAAAGCCAACCCGCTCAACATCCAAGCGGCGGAAGCGCGCCAGAGCATCGCTGCAAAAAACGTCGGTGACGGCGTGATTCGAGCACCGTTCAGCGGCGTCGTCACCGAGCGTTTCGTCGAGGTGGGCGAATACGTTCAAGCCTCCTCGCGCGTCATTTCGATCGCCGAGGTCGAGGACCTCAAGCTCGAGCTCAGCTTGCCGGAGCAAAACTTTCCGGACGTGAAGCAGGGCGCGGAGGTGAGCTTTCGGGTCGGCGCCTATACCGGTCAGCTCTTCGCAGGTAAGGTCCAGCACATCTCCGGCGCGGTGCGCGAGTCGCGCGACGTGCTCGTCGAGGCGCTCGTGCAGAACCCCGACAAGAAGCTCTTGCCCGGCATGTT
The DNA here is from genome assembly GCA_036522995.1 of Polyangiaceae bacterium. GTDB lineage: Bacteria > Myxococcota_A > Polyangia > Polyangiales > Polyangiaceae > PMG-095. The sequence continues at coordinate 7,262 of DATDEV010000238.1, read as the reverse complement.
CGCCGACGTGGAGCTCGCGATCGGTCAGGAGGCGCTGCCGTCGGTGCCGAAGTCGGCCACGTTCGCGGCGAACGGCAAGACGAATGTCTTCGTGCTCAAAGACGGCAGGCTCGAACAACGCGTCTTACAGCCCGCGCCCGCAGTCGGCGACCGCATCCCGGTCCGGCGCGGCGTCGAGCTCGGCGAGCAGGTCGTGACGGCATATGCCCCGGAGCTCAAGAACGGGCAGCTCGCCCAATGACCTTCCCCCTCGGGCCGACGACCGCATCCAGCGAGCAAGGATAGAGCCATGCAATGGTTAGCTAGAATCTGCGTACAGCGGCCGGTGTTCGCGTGGGTGTTGATGCTGGCCATCATGGTGCTCGGCGCCGTGGGCTACCGCGGGCTCGGTATCGACCAGTTTCCGAACGTCGATATCCCGGTGGTGGTGGTCACGACTCAGCTCCCGGGCGCTGCTCCCGAAGAGGTCGAGAGCGACGTCACCGACAAGATCGAGGGTGCGGTCAATCAGATCTCCGGCATCGACGATCTGAACTCGGTCTCGAGCGAGGGTGTCTCGCAAGTCGTGATCATGTTCAAGCTGGACAAGAACACCGACGTCGCAGCCCAAGAAGTGCGCGACAAGGTGAACACGGTCCTGCGAGATCTACCCAGCGGCATCGAGCAGCCGATCATCAGCAAGGTCGAACCCAGCGCCGCACCGGTGCTCTACCTGGGCCTGCGCGGTGAGGGTAAGAGCGTGCGCGATCTGAGCGAGGTCGCCGACAAGGAAGTGCGACGCCAACTGGAAACGGTCCTCGGCGTGGGCAAGGTGGCGATAATCGGCGGACGCGAGCGCCAGATTCAGGTGCTGATGGATCCGCTCGCGCTGCGCGCCATGGGCCTCACGCCAGTCGACGTGATGAACACGCTCAAGGCGCAGAATCTGACGACGCCCGGCGGCAATCTCGAGACCGGACCCCAGAGCGTGACCTTGCGCATCGACGGCCGCGTCACGACGGTCGATGCGGTCGGACGACTGATCGTGCGCTCGCAGGACGGTCGCATCACGAGGCTGTCGGACGTCGCGCGCGTCGTCGACGGGGAGGAGGCCGTGGAAAGCCTCGCCCGCTACGACGGCAAAGAAGCGGTCGTACTCAGCATCGTCAAGCAAGCCGGCACGAACACGATCGAGGTCGTCGACAACGTGTTCAAGCGTGTCGACGCGCTCAAGCAGTCTCTGCCCACGGGCATGGAACTGACCGTCATCCGCGACAACTCACAAACGATCCGCACCAGCGTGCACGCCGTGACCGAGCACTTGATCGTCGGCGCCTTCCTGGCCGCGATCGTCGTCTTGCTCTTCCTGGGCAATGCGCGGAGCACGCTGATCGCGGCGATCTCGATTCCGATCTCGGTGGTCGGGACGTTCGGCTTGATGTGGCTTCAGGGCTACACCCTGAACAACATCACCCTGCTCGCGCTCGCGCTCGCAGTGGGCATCGTCATCGACGACGCCATCGTCGTGCTCGAAAACATCGTGCGTTTCATCGATGAGCGAGGGATGAAGCCATTCCCAGCAGCCGTGCTCGCTACCAAGGAAATTGGCTTCGCCGTGCTGGCGACGACGCTATCCTTGATGGCGGTCTTCATTCCCGTCGCCTTCATTGGTGGGATCCCCGGGCGCTTCCTGCAGAGCTTCGGTTACACGATGGCGTTCTCGATCGGCGTCTCGCTGATCGTGAGCTTCACGCTGACACCGATGCTGTCGGCACGGCTGTTGAAGCCGCACTCGCACGGTGGCTTTCTGACCCGAGTGGTCGACTACGTCTATCGCCCGATCGAGCGCGCGTACCTGAAGATGCTGGCGTTTTCGCTCAAGAACCGCTGGGTGATCGTCGTGGCCTGCGGCCTCGCCATGGGCTCGTGTATCCCGGTCGCGAAGTCCCTGCCCGGCTCGTTCTTGCCCGTGGACGATAAGGCCAAATTCCAGGTCACGCTGCGCGCGCCCGAGGGCACGAGCAGCGAGGAAACGCTGCTGCATGCCGAGCGAGCCAGCATGCTGCTACGCCAGATCCCGAACGTGACCCACATCCTGATCACGGTTGCGGAAGACGACCAGAGGAGCCGGAACTACGCGCAGCTCTACGTCGATATCGTCGACCCGGCGCAGCGCAAGCAGTCGCAGTTCGAGCTGATGGGTAAGGCGCGCGAGCTCGTCGTGCCGAACATGCCGAAGGAGCTGCGCATCAACATCGCGGAGGTGCCGGACTTCTCGGTCGGTTCGAACACGCAGGGCGTTCAGTACATCCTGTCCGGACCCGACTTCGAGCTGCTCCAGAAGGGCGCCGATCGCATCACGGCGGCGCTCAAACAGAGCGGCAAAGCCGACGACGTCGACACGACGAACATCCCCGGCCGACCGGAAGTGCGGGTGTCGATCGATCGCGACCGCGCGGCGGATCTCGGCGTGAGCGTGGCCAACGTCGCCAGCACGCTGCAAATGCTCGTCGCCGGCGTCAAAGCATCGACCTTCCCCGAGCACGGGGAAGAGTACGAAATCCGGATTCGCGCCGAGGAGCAATACCGCACCGACGCCAGCTCGCTGGCGCTGATGAGCGTCCCGTCCACTAAGTTCGGCAGCGTTCCGCTGAGCGCGGTGGTGAAATGGAGCGACGGGATGGGCCCCTCGCGCGTCAACCGTTACGCGCGCCAGCGCCAGATCACCATCCTCGCGAACGCAGCTGCCGGCGCTGGTGACAACCAGGTGAGCACGATCATTCAGCAGGAATTCGACAAGCTCGACCTGCCCGCCGGCTACCGGCTGCTGCCGACCGGACGCTCGAAGTCGCAGGCCGAAACCGCTGCCGGCTTCGCGCTCGCCCTCGGCATGGCGTTCGTGTTCATGTACCTGATCCTCGCGGCTCAGTTCGAGTCCTGGCTTTACCCGGCCATCATCCTGGTCTCGCTGCCGCTGACCGTGCCCTTCGCCTTCATCAGCCTCAAGCTGTTCGGGCAAAGCATCAACATGTTCTCCATGCTCGGACTGCTGGTGCTGTTCGGCGTCGTGAAGAAGAACAGCATCTTGCAGGTCGACCACGCCAATCACCTGCGAAAGCTCGGCAGAGGTCGTTTCGAATCCTTGATGGAAGCGAACCGCGACCGCCTGCGCCCGATCCTCATGACGACGGTGGCCTTCGTGGCCGGCATGGCGCCGCTGCTACTTTCGAGCGGTATCGGCTCGGGCTTCAACAAGGCGACTGCCAGCATCGTCATCGGCGGGCAGACCTTCTCCCTGCTGCTCACGCTGCTGGCCGTGCCGGTCATCCACAGCCTCGTGGACGACGTGATCGACTGGCGCGCGAAGCGCAACCACAAGGTCGCGACCGACCGCGGTGAAGCGGAGCTCAAAGTGCTGCTGGCCGGCGGCGAAGCCGCGCTCGATGAGGCGCTCGAAGCCGCACCAGCCGACGCCGCGCAGCGTGACACGCCGACGCCCCTACGTTCCGCGCCGAGCGCTAGCCCCGGCGTAGCCGCGGGCTAGTCGCCTGTCAGCCAGGCCCTACCCCACTCCGTGAGCTGGGCCGAGGCTGCCAGGTTTTCCGTGTTGCACCTTCCGACCTGGGCTGAAAATTCTAATCCGGTCGTGCTTGGCACCCCCGGGGGTGCGCACCCAAGCACCCCTCTCGCGCACCCTTGCCTACGTGTCGATGTTCACTCCGATGGTGTACGCTTCCCACGTGACGCGTCTGTTGACCTTGCTCGCGGCGCTGGCCGCGGTCGCCTGCAATGCAAATATCGACGGTGCTGGCGGCAGCTCCTCTGCAGCAGGCGGCACGGGCGCCGGCATGGACCCGAGCGACCCGCGGCTCGAGGCGCGCGTTTGGCGACTCACTCCGGCGCAATACAACGCCGAGGTGCAGCGCGCCTTTCCGGGTGCGCCCGAGGTCGATCTGCCAGTGGGCGGAACCGAGTACGGCCTGACCAACGTCGCCTCGTCGGCGCGCATCGACACCGGAAACGCGACACAATTCAGCGAGGTCGCGCGCGCGCTCGGCTCGTGGGTTAGCAAGCAGGGCGCCGGCGCTGCGCGCTGCCAAACGTTCGGGACGAGCGAGTGCGTCGACACGTTCCTGGGCTGGTTTCCGGAGCTCCTCTACCGTCGCCCGCCCACTGCCGAAGAGAAGAGCGAGCTGCGCGCGCTATACGACGCGCTCGTCGGTCCGTATGGCGCAGAGTGGGCATTCTCGGCTGTCGTCCGCAGCGTGCTGCTCTCGCCGCAGTTCCTGTACCGCACCGAAATCGGTCCGAACGGCCAGGGCGTTATCCAGATGGATAACTACGAGATCGCGTCGCTGCTCTCGTTCTCGCTCACCGATCAAGGGCCCGATCAGGTGCTGCTCGACGCCGCCCGAGCCGGCAACCTGAGCGATCCGGCGATCCGCGAACAGCAAGCGCGCCGGCTGATGGACAGCACGAGCCGCGTCTGGCAGCGCTTTTTCTGGGAGTGGCTCAAGATGTCGACGCTGCAGAGCCAGGGCGCCGAAACCGGCCTCGATGCGCCATTGGTAGCCGCGCTCGAGGAGGAGTACCGCACCTTCGTCGACCAGATCGTGGTGAAGAACCGCGGCAACCTGTCGGCACTACTCACCTCCAGTGGAACCTGGGGCACGCCCGAGGTCGCCACGTACTACGGGGCGAGCCATCCCGGCGGCGGTGTCGCCCCGATTCAGCTCGACGCGGCGCAGCGCGGAGGGCTCTTGACCCTGGGCGCATGGCTCGTATCCCACGGCAAGAAGGGGCGCGACAACGTGGTCCGGCGCGGCATGGGCATCTTCCGCGACGCCATGTGCAACGACATCCAGCCGCTCAACGTCGATCTCGTCGCCGCGGAGCGCAAGCTGGTCGGCGCGGACGCGACGATCAAGGAGATCGCCGCCGCGCGCGGCGGCGCTCCGGTGTGCGGCGCTTGTCACCGCACTTCCGATCCGGTCGGCCTCTCGTTCGAGAGCTTCGGCGGCGACGGCCGCTTTCAAACCGCGTACGCCGACGGCAAGCCGGTCGAGGCGGCGGTGGTCTTGGACGACGTGCCTTACCAGAACGCGGCGCAGGTCTCGGTCGCGCTGGCCCAAGACGAACGCTTCCAGCGCTGCCTGGTCCAGCGCTTTGGGCACTTCCTGCTGGGCGCCGATTTCGGGGCGCCGCTCGAGGTCCGCGCCCCAGCCGCGGCCTACCAAGCTTTCAAGGATACCGGCGGCTCCTTCGAGGAGCTGGTCGCCGCCGTCGTGCGCGACCCAGCGTTCATCGAAAGGAGGAAGTAGTCATGTTCAATCGTCGGCGCTTGATTCTCGGCGGCTCCGCCGCGCTCGCCGGGCTCATCGCGGGCGGGCGGCGCCTGGCTCGCGCCCAGGCCCCCGCGGGACCCGTTCGCTTCCTCGCCGTGCGCACCCCCCACGGGGTCGATCGCGACTTCTGGATCCCGCGCAATGCCGACGGCAGCGAGCCCAAGACGCAGGACGAGGCGCTCTCCAGCCTGAGCTTCGAGTACGAGAACTCCATTCTCAACCCCATGATGCCGTGGCGGGACCAGATAACGATCCTCGACGGGCTCGACAGCCAGTGCGTCAAAGAGGGCACCCGCGCCGGACTGTATGAGCACCACGGCCACGGCGAGCAAGGCACCATGCTCACCGGGGCGCAAGCGCCGGGGGATCGCGAGGGCAACTTCGACAATCACCCGTCGCTCGACTTCTACCTTCACGGTCTGCTCGGCGCGCTCGTGCTGCCCACCGCGAGCGTCTCGGGCGCCGGCACCTGGAAGTGCATGAGCTTCGACTCCGCCGGCATCGGTCGCTCGCCCAAGACGAATCCGGCCGACGTGTTCCGGCAATGCTTCCCGGAGGATTTCGCCCCGCCCGATCCAGGCGTGCCCGCGATCGACTACACGGACGGAGAGAACCGGATCATCAACGTCGGTCAGGCGCAGCTCACCGCGCTCGAAGCGCGACTGCAGGGCCTCGAGAAGGACAAGATCAGCGCTCACCGGGAAGCGATGAAGGCGCGGCTGCGGAAACCCGGCGGCGCGCAGGGCCAGTGCCTGACCCGCGGCTCCGATGTGCCCTCCAATCACGGCGAGCTCGGCGACTACACGCTCGTCCAGCCAGTCGCGCGCGCCCACGCCGCGGTGATCGCGCAGGCCTTCGCCTGCGGTCGCGCCAGCTGCGCCACGCTGCGCATCCTCGACGACTTCCCGAACTTCTACACCGACGTGCCCGAGGTCAAAGCTTCGGGCGCCGCGCAGCTCTACGGCGCGGAGTACCGCTACCACGAGAACCTGGTACACGATTACTGGGGCGCGCAGGGGCCGACGCTCGAGACCCTGCGCAAGGGCTACACCGCGGGCCTGCGCTGGGCCGCAGGCCACTTCGCGGCAGTGCTGGAAGAGATGGACAGCGTGATCGATCCGCTCGATCCCAGCGGCGGCACCATTCTGGATAACACGGTCATTTTCTGGCATAGCGAGTTCGGCCACTTCGGTCACGACAACCAGCACATGCGCCATCCAGTGGTGATTGCCGGCGGCGGCGGCCGCACCTTGCGCCTCGGTCGCTACCTGCGCCTGCGCGACATCGAAGGCGACGACCGCGTCCCGCACAACAAGCTGCTCGTGAGCATTGCGCACGCCATGGGGCGCACGGAGCTCAACTATTTCGGGGATCGCGACCTGGTAGCTCGACCCGAATACCAAGGGCCGCTCGAGCCGTTGATGGCGTGAGTCTTCGTACAACGACTACCGCAGCGGGATGCTCGGGCTCCTCCCGTAGAGCCGCTGCTGAGTGTCAGGGTAGGCGAGCTAGAATGGCCTGGTACCTACCCGTGGCGCTGTCGTAGCCCTCCCCGACGATCGTCCTGCCGTCGGATGTCATGTCAATAGCGGTCAGGCTCCAACCCGACATATCGAGGCCGCAGCCTTGCAGCAGCGCCTTCAAATCGCCGCTGCCCAGGCTCGAGCCCAGCACGTGGGCTTGCGACCAGTTGCCCACGATGACGCCGTCGTTGGTGACCCCCCTGGGCTGGAAATTCCTGCCGATCGAGACCAGCCCCGACTCTTGGGTCCAACGGAATCCGTGAACCGAGCCGTCTGCGGCGTCGGCTTTGCCGACGACGATGCGTCCATCTGGCGATACCGCCGTCGCCTCGCTGTGCACGTACCAGCCGCGGTTGGCAAAGTCTCCGAGCCCGATAGTTCCGACGGCCGTCCAGACGAAGGCTTGCGTCGAACC
>DATDEV010000237.1:0-14815 GCA_036522995.1 Polyangiaceae bacterium | reverse complement strand
ATCGCGGGTACAGGTGCTGGGCGCAAGAGCCGGCGTGTCCGTCGGCTTGATGCCGTCACTGCCGCCGCCGGAGCCGTCCACGTCTTCAGACGGGACAGAGCCGCCGGTCGGGGTCTGGGCGGCGTCCGCGGGCAAGCTGGCCTGCTGATACGCAGCGATCTTGTCTTGCTCGAACAGCCGCCGCCCGGCCGTCGAGATACATGACGTAGGCGAATTGCGCTTCCGCGCGGAAGGCGTCGCTTGCACCACCGCTGTTGGAGCCGCTGCAGGCCGAACCGGCTTGCGCCAAGAACAAGAGCCCAACTCGCCACGTCATGATCTTGGATAGCATGGTGCCCTCCTACACTTTAGCAGCGCCGGTGAGTGAGCGCGGGCCGAGAGCTGGTGAATCTTCGTGTATCCCCTGCCCCGCGCCCCCCGCGCCAGGCAGCGACGATAGCTCACCGATGCCGAGGGACCCCCGCAGACAGGCGTCGTCGGCCTGGCCAAAGTCGACGGCAAGGGGCGATGTCTCGTCCCCTTGCCGCCAGCCAGCGGCCACAATTTCACGTCCGCGAGCCCCCGCGCATCGCTCGGCGCCGCTCGACGCCGAGGCGAGCGCAGACGGTCTAGAACAACGGCGGGGTAGCGTTCTGAGCGAGCTGCAGCGCCTGCGCCGAGAACCAAGCGCCGGCGGCAGGATCGACCTTGCCCCAGAGCGGATCGAAATGATTCTGCTGGTCGGTGTCCGTCAAACCCCAAGGATTGTACTGCGAGTAGTCCCAGGCGCGCGCTCCTCCCGCGATATCGCAGGAGCCGTCCGATTGGCCCGGCGTCTTGATCCACAAGTACGCATCGACCAGCGGCACGTTCGTAGTCGACGTGGGCCTCACGCCCAGACCTGCGCCGACCGGATTGCACCAGCCGCCGCTATTCAGGGCGCCGATCACGCTTGGCGGCTGCCCATACGGTGCTGCCGCGTAGGCCGCCGCGTCGAAGGCGCCCTTGCCGTTGCGGCTGGTGTCGACGACGAACGGCAAAGCTGCCGGGGCGGTGCCCATCAAGCCCTGGATTTGCGCCGTGACGCTGGCGGCGTACTCGGGGCTGTAGTCCAGGGCGTAGCCGGTGGCCGGGTTGTACTGGCTCGCGCACCAGGAGAAATTACCGAGCCGCCAGCCGCCCTCTTCGGCGTTGGTCGCGAAGGCGGTGCACATCGAGACCCAGGTGCCGAACTGAACCGATTGCTCGGTGGTCTGGAAGTTCGAAGTGTTCAGGTAAAAGCCGGTGCTGCCGAGCGCGGCCCCCGTCGCAGGATCATGGCTGGCCTTGTTGATGCGATAGGCCGCCTCACCGACGCCGAGCCAACCGGCGTGCGTGCCGTCGAGATAGACCGACGCGCCCGGCGCCTTGGACTTCAGCGCTGCGATCGCATACTGCAGCTGCTCGTAGCGAGCTTCTGGCGACGCACCGGGTGCCGGCGCCGTGGTTCCATCCTCCGCCGTGACGACGGGCTGACACCATTCGGCCTCACCGTAGATCGTGGTGTTGTACGGGATGATACCCAGGCCGTCTGGCTCCAGAATCACGACGGCTTTGGCCGTGCCCAAGCCCGCGGCAAAGCCGTCAATCCACGCCTCGTACGCGGCGGTGTCGAGCGCGCCGCCACCCGAGTACTGCGCGCAGTCGCGAAACGGCAAGTTGTACGCCACCAGCACGGGCACGCGCTTCTCGAGCGCTGCCTGTTTCATGGTCTTCTTGACCGATGCTTTGACCTCTGCCGGCGAGCCACCGGTGAGCCAGACGGCTTGTGGGGTCATCACCATGGCAGCCACCTTGGCCGCGTTCACGAGATCGCGCGCCTTCAGTAGCTGGGCTATTTGCTTCACGGCGCCCGGATCGGGCGGGGGGATGAAGAACTTGCTGGCCGACTCCGCCTTGGCAGCTGCCAGCGCGCTCTCTGCCTCGCCCAGGTTTTCGTCGGTGGTCTCCGACGGATCGACCGCGCCGCACGCCATTGCCAACAGCGACGCGCTCGCGACCGTGGCGCTCTGAAAGATGAATCTCGTCATGATGAATCGACTCCTGAGCGCAGCGCGCACGCGCTGGGCTCCTGAAACTCGCAGCGACCAGACGTCACTGCGAGCATGGTCGTACACGATCACCCCAAAGGTTTGTTGCTCCGATATCTAGTCATTTGTTGCCTGGGCGAGCGCTCGTGTGTCGCCGGGTGGGCAAATACCTGAAATCGGTTCCAGCTTTACCAAGGCGAGCGACGTCGGGCACCTGGCCGACCCAAGCAGCAGGTGCCTCGAATGCCCAGCACCGCCCGCAGCCGCGCTGGTAGCTCGTCAAACGTTTTCGACCGGGCGCGTGCCACGCGGCACACGGCGCACCCGGCGACCTACCAGCATCGCTCCAAGAATCAGCAGCGCCGTCCAGTCCTCGACGCGCCGACGAGGGACCCAGCCACAGCGGCAGCCGCCACCCGAAATCCGGGGGCGCCTAGCTTGTCCGCTCTCCACGCCGCCGGGAGCACCGGCCGCGACGTCGGAAGCGGCCATGTCGGGAGCCGCGCCCCCATCCGCGTCGTTCACACTCGGGGAGGTCCCAGCGGTTCCACACACCGCTTCAGGCCACAGGCCGATGCCTGCGTGGTAGGCACAGCTGTCGGCGCACAGGTTGGCAACGCAACTTTTGACGGCTTGCACCTGGTCGAACCGGGCCAGTGGTCGGAGGTGTGCGCCCTCGTCGTCCGATTCCGCGATGGCGTAGCCATCGGCATAACTGTCCCCCGTGACGTAGAGCTTGCCGTTGCGCTCGGCCAGGGCGTGAACGTGGGGGGCCCCCGGCCACGGTTCGAAGCTCTGCCCGCCATCTTTTGAACGGTAGCCGACAGCCTCCTTACCTGCGGTGCCGCCGACGAGGATGGTTCCGGTCGCGAGCTTCAGGAAGGCGTTGAGTTTGCCTGGGATCGACAACGATGGGATGAAACTGAGGCCCCCGTCATCGCTCGTGGCCAGCGTTTCCGCCGAAGCTCCAAGGATTCGCACGTACAACCTGTCTTCGTCGAGCGGATCGATCGCCAGCAGCTCGAACGGATTTTCACCCAACGACTCCACCAGGTCGGCGGCCACTGTCCAGTGCTCACCCGAGTCGTCGCTACGGAGCAGGCTCGGGTGGTTCTCGGGGGTCGAAAACATCGTCGCAAATAGCCTGCTGGGCCTGCTAGGTGCCACCAAGACGCTCAAGAGCGCGCTGCGCGCTGGAGAGGTGAACACGGGCTGCCCGAAGCTGAGTCCTCCGTCGTTCGAGACGTAGATGCTGTCGCCGTTTCGGTAGTCATCGCGCGGCACGCCGATCGCGTACACTCGCTGCGCAGTCGCGGGGTCGACGGTGAATGCGTAGGGCAGCACGCCGCTAAACGCGCCGCCCGCCGCTTGCCAGCTGCAGGAGTCGTCGTCCGAGTAGATGAGACCGGCGCCTGCCGCCACGCCGAAGATACGGTTCGAGGGTGCTGCGCCTAGCAGATACGGACCAGCGTAGGCGCTGAGGCCTTGCTCACAGCTGAACAACCAGGTTTTTCCGCCGTCCTCCGAGAAGATCAGCCCAAAATTCGTAACCAAGACGATCTGCTCCGGGCGATCTTGCCGGAGCAGGATTTGCCGCGCCTGCGGAAAGCTTCCATCGGCTCGCGCTGGCGCGGCGCCCAGCAGCGCGCTCAGGGCGGTGAGCAGCAAGCTGCACGCGAGTCCCGACCGCACAGCATTCGGCACGAGCTACTGCTCCGAGCCCAAATGGGGGCGGTCGAACGGGGGCAGCTCGGCTGCAGCCCGTGAATCCGTCAAGCCATTTTGGACGAAGTCGAAGAGCTGTTCGAGCTCGTAGTCCGGCAGATTCAAGGGGCGAATCTCGGGATCGATGTGCTCGTGATGAGTGCCGCCCTGGCGATAGACGTCGAGAACCGAGCGCAACGTGGCACCGCCACCCGTTGCGAAATGTAGCAGCCCGCCCGCTGCGCGAAGACCGACATTGCGTAAGCTGGGGGTCTTCATCTTGCCCAGGTCAGCGGCATCTCCGCTGACCGACGAACGGCCCGGATCGAGGTCGGGCGCCTGAGCTCCGATGTTGTGAAACTTGTTGTCGGTGAACAGCGGCGGAACATGACAGGTGGCGCAGCGTGCTTTGACGTTGAACACGGCTAGTCCTGCCTGCTGATCGGGAGTGAGCGCGGCGGAATCACCCGCGTTGAACCGATCCCACGGCGTCTGATCGGATCTGAGCTGGCGCTCGTAGGTGGCAATTGCAAACAGGATGCGCCGCGCGCTGACCTCGGGCGTGCCGTATACCCAAGTGAAGAGCGCCGGGTAGCTCGGGTGTTCGCTGATGGCCTCGGACATGGCTTCGGGGATCTGGCTCGCGAATTTCAGCGGCGTCGCTGCCGCTAGCTTGGACTCGATGTCGGTCCAGCTGTAGCCTTCGCAAGACATTTCGACGCTGTCCACCGGCGGCCCTGCCGCCTGACTTTCGAGCGCGCCGCCCGCTTCGATCGCCAGCGCGCCCGTCACCGGATCGACGAAGGAGGTCGTGGCTCGGCCGTCCCAGAACAGCTCGTCGAAGAACATGGCATCCAGCGCCGATGGCGCCCTGCGAGCAGTGACCTGTACGGTCAGCGCATAGATTGGATCCGGCTTCGGCGTGCCAGCGGCATCACAACGGATGACGCCCTGGCTGCCGCGCGCGTCGTCGGCATCGCCGAAAACGCCGTTGGGCCCGGCGCCCAGAGAGGCGCCCAACGCAGCGCGCGGATCGGAGCCGCCCGCTCCGGGAGCGTGACAGGTGCCACAGGCGTGAGTGTCGTGGCTGCTGAGCTGCTCCTCCCAAAACAGGACTTTGCCCAGTAACGCTTTGCGCGCGTCGTACGGATTTTCCGGCGGGTAGACGCTGTCGGGGTAGGGATCGGTTGGTTCCAAGCCAGTGAGCACCTCTGGACCCGAACCGGCCTCGCTTGAATCAGGCGGAATGCCGGAGCTCGCGTCTCCACCCGCTCCTGCATCCGCCCCCGCACCGTTCCCCACGTCCCCTGCTGTTCCTGGGTCAGGGCTACTGGACCCGCCGACACCAGCGCCGCCGATCCTGGAGCCGCCCATGCTCGCCCCGCTGACCATGCCCGCGGCGCCGCCGCTACTCGGTGGGCTGTCAGGATTTTCGCCGGACACACTGCATGCCACGCATAAGCCACACGCCAGCCAGCGCAGAGCACTGCTCAACGCAGCCCCGCGCCCCGAAAGCGTCGAGAGCTGAAGCGTGACGAACGGCGAGCCCCTGCCACCCACAACCCCGCCAACATCCCGAAGAGACCCAACAGCTCCGCGCCAGGCTTGGGAGACGAGACCGTTCGGCATCCGCATCCCTGCTCGGGCGGCTTCGCTGTTGTCCCGCCTGAGCCAGCGCCCGCAGTAGCGCCGACGCCTGCAGTGGCGCCGACGCCTGCAGTGGCCCCGACGCCCGCATTCACACTACCGCCCGCCGAGACGTCACCAGCCGAACCCCCCGGGGCGATCCCACCTGCGGCGGAGCCGCCCGTCCCGCCACTGCCACTGCCACTGCCGCCGTGCGGAGGCTCGAACACCTCGCCCTTGCTGCACGGCGCCTCGGGCGCGGCGGCGCCTAGTCCGGCGGGTGCTGGCGCGGCGCTGTCGCTGGTGAGCCAGATGCGGTCCAGCTGGGCGCCGGCCTTGGCGGCCTTGATTTTCAGCGTTTGCTTGCCGGCGACGAGCTTCAATGCGGTTTCGGCCTGGGTCCAGCCCCAGCCAGCGGGCGTCAGAGTCACGACTTGATCGGCGCCGCCGTTGACGCTCACGAACACGGTGTCGGACGTTTTGGCTGGACCGTTCCCGAGCAGCCAAAGGTAAGCGCTGCCGGCTTTGTCGACGTCGAGGTCGTACCACATCACGTGACCTTCATCCGGGGTGTCGACCGAGCTTGCGGCGGGATCCACTTGAACGAAGGCATCGTTGCCCCGCCCGACTTCGTCGATGCGCAGGAACGGTCCCGCGTGCCGGGAGCTGCCTTCGGCCTCGATGAACACCCCAGCGTCGAGGTCTAGCGGATACACGCAGGCCGGTGGCGCCACCAAGCGCACGTACACACCGACGGAAGGGGCACCCTCCGCGGACACGATGTGCAAGAGGTACTCGCCGGGCGGGGCCTCGTTGAGCGTCGCCGGCGGCGCGACCGTGATCGAGCCGTTGTCGGGACCGGAAATCACAGTCAAGGGCAGGTAGCGCTGGTTCTGATTGTAGGAGTGCGTCATCCCCCCAGGCGCCATCAATGCCACCCCCCGCTCGGACCTCACGGTCCCGGAAAACTCGATCGTGAACGGCGCGCCCCCCACGACGATCTGCTGACCTTCCTTGATGTTGGTGACTGCGGGGCGAGCTCCAGCCGACAGGTAGGGTGGCGAATAGATGCGAGCTTCGTTCTTTTCGCAGCCCGTATCGTGAGAGTTGTCTTTACCGCCCCCGATGAGCACGCGGCCGTCTTTGAGTAGCAGGACAACGCTGTGGTATCCGCGCGCCGTGGGCTCGGGCCAGGGCTCTTCGTTCTTCACCGTCTTCTCGAACGGATCGATGATTTGAGGCCGCCGTACACCATCGGGACCGCCCGGTGCATCGGCGAACGCCCAGGGGCTGCCGGCTTCGCTGGTATAGCCATTCAGCAGCAGCACGGTGCCGTCAGGTAGCCAGGTTGCCGTAGAAAAGTTGCGCCCGATGCCAAGGTCCAAAGAGTCCCACGTGTCGACGTAGGGGTCATAGATGTGGGCGATTGCGGAGCCCGGACCGTCCCGGCCGCCGCTCATGATCATCACTTTGCCGTCGGGCATCATCACCGAGGTCGACCCCTCGGCTTTGTCGGCTCCGCTGGGGTTGGGCAGCGCTGCATTGGGCGGGCGGATCATGCGGCTGGCGGCGCTGGGCCCCGCTTCATGATTGAGCAGCCACATCTCACCCTGGCTTCCGATTAGCGCGATGGTTCGCGCTAGCCCTGCGTAGGTGGCGGCCGGAACCGGCTTCGGTAGCAGGAAGACGTGCGTGTAGCCTCTGCCGGCGGCGTTGATCGTGCCAGAGATGTCGCCGTGCTGAACCAGCACCGTGTAGGGATCCGCATTCGGATTCGCGTCCCAGACCGCGGGATCGAAGATTTCGAGCGAACGATTTTCCTTGGCCCCCGGGCCACCCACTGACCAGTGATAGCCACCCATGATCAGCACTCGCCCATCGGGCAGCATGCGGTTGGTGGGGTACCACTTCATGCCTGGGCTCGCCGCCTGCCCCCCCTTCATGGGGGCGACGACGCGCGTGAAAGACTGGGAGTCCGGATCGAAAACGCGTGCGTAGTCGAGCCCATATTCCGGGGACGAGATCGGCAACACGCGCGGATACTCCGTACCCGCCACGTAGAGAACGCGCCCGTCGACCAAAGGGATCTGGCCGCTGCAATAGAGCACGTGCCGCTCGTCGTCGTCGCGCGCCTGCTCGTCGATAGGGTTTACCTGCAGGGTAGCGCCATCGTCGATGGCGTCGAGTTGTGCCGGGTCGAGTACGAACGTCAGCCCGTAGCCACGCTGCGTGGTGCCGTCGCAGCTGTCTTGCGCAATGCGCCCCGTACCCGTGAGGATAACCTTGCCGTCACGTGCTTGCAGGACCGCGTGGATGGGGGTCACGTACCAACCACCGGGCGGCTTGCTACCGGTGTGAGTGGCCGTGTCGTCGCGCAGGCTGGCCAGTGGCCCCCATGGTCCAACCTCGGCGGCTTGCGCCGGGTTGCTCAAGAGCGTGACCATCGACAGGGTCGCCAGGGAGACTGAGCGCCACGAGCAGACTGAGCGCCCCGAGTGGCGGAGCTTGGCTGGGTGAAGTGACGTCATGGGCACGCGGCGTGGGCGGCAGAGCAAAACATGCAACCTGTGATTGCTCAGCGCAGCCCGATCTTTACAAAAATCGTAAGAAAAAGCACGGGCCGTAGCCGTCGCAGCCCCTGCCGCAAGAATTCACTCTCAGTGCTCTCGTCAACAAGATTAAATATTAGAAAGTTTCATATCAGGAGATCCACATCGCAAAGCCGATGTGCGGACGCCGTTGCCACTCGGAGGAGCGGGAAGGCAGTATCGCCTCGGAGGCTCAGCGACGCGCGCTTGTTACAAAATGAGGCGCTCTGGTTACCAGCCCCCCAGGCAGACGGCGACGGTGCTTTCGATGGCCCTCACGGCTGGGAGCCGAAGCATCCAGGTCAGGCAATGAGCTTGGAGCGCCCCCGAAGCGTGGAAGTTCATCACGCAATTCTGAGGGGGCGCGCTTCACGCCTGGCGAACGTCGTAGACCTGCACGCGCTGCCAGCTCGCGGAGAACTTGGTCAGGAACTCATGGTGAAGCGGGTGCTCTTGGTAGCGGTCGTGCGCGGCGAGATCCGAAAATACTTCGACGAGCGCCCACGCATAGCTGTCGTCGACGACGTCGCGCTGCGGAGTCGCTTCAGGTCGCCCAAAGTACGCGGTCGTGATGTCGGGGATAGACGTCAAGCGCAGAAGGCCCTTTTCGAATGCCGCAACGACCGCCGGATCAGCGTCCGGCTTGAACCAGAAGTAGACGGAGTGAATCAGCATGGTTTCGCCCAAGCGTAACAGGCCGCCGTCAATGGTGCGATGATGGAGGATGAAACGGCGCCGTCAAGCGAACTTCAGGCAGACTTCCGGGATCAAGCCGACTTCTATGGCGAGGCCTTTGGGACGCAGGCCGGCAATCTGGACCTTGTTGTGCAGCTGCCAAGCTTGATGCAGCGACCTGACCAGAAGCACCGTGAGCTTCTTCTCCGCGTGGTCGGCCAACAGCTGCTCGAGCGCCTCTGGAGAGACTTCGGCCGAGACCACGAACTCGGCCGTGAGCTTGGGCGGGAGCCCGACGCCGATGTCGACACCGCTCAGCGTGTAGCCAGCCTCCTGGAACACCGGCAAAGAAGCGTTGAACTCTTCGGTGACAGCGACCAATTGCGCGAGACCGGCGTCCTTCAGCTCAGCTGCTTTGGCGGTGACCTGTTCCTTCAAGCCAGCAGCGGTGCTGGCGGCTGCCTCGCCCGTTCGATTGGCAAGACTCGCGACGGACGACTGCGCGCTGTCCTTTGCCGCAAGCGCGCGATCCAACAAAGTCGGCTGTGAGTCTTGGCTCGTCATGTGATCTCCCTCGCTCAACGCCGGCGAATGCTGGCCCATCGGTACGCCGTTGTCACGCTCGTCCAGAATCCCCTGAAGTCAACCGCTGATACGAGCTTCCGTCAGCCCATGTGACGCGGCTTTGCGGCAAGGACTACGACGTGGCGGCTGCGGCTGCCGGTCCCTGGACCAACGGCGTCGCAGTGCGCGGCAGCACGCTCACCGGTTACAACTGGTCAACGAGCTCGAGCTGGCTACCTGGGCGATCGCGTGAGCTGAGTCGGCCTCGCTGCAGCTACTTGAGGTCGTACACTTCGACGATGTCGTCCATGAAGCGTGGCACCAGCAGACGCTTCCGCTTCGAATCGTAGCCAATGTCGGCAACGCCCTTCACCTTCGTGAGGATGGGCGTGAACGTGCCGCCGAGGGGGCCGCGGTACACCGTCTCGGTTTTCCAGCTGGACACGATGAGCGAATCATCGATTGCCAGCAAACCGTCTAGCTGACCGCCCGGCAGCCCTGTGATGGTCTCGCGCGCGCCCTTTTCGGTGAGTCGGTACACCTCGTCGCCGCTAATCGTGTTGGTCAGCAGGATGTTGCCGACGCCGATTGCCAGCCCGTTGGGGCCGCCGAGGTCCTTGCCCTTGGCGAAGACCTTCACCTTGTTGCCCTTGTCGACGAAGAAGACCTGGCCGACGCCGACGGTTTCCATGCCATTGTCGCCGAACTTCACTGCCGAGTCGGACACGTAGGCTCCCCCGTTCGGCGCCGCGACGATGTCGTTGGCGAACGTCGCGCCCGGTAGCGGGATATCGCCCTTGTGCGCGGCGCTCTTCAAGTCGAAGCGGCGCACGAGGGTGATGTCCGCCACCCACAGCTCGGTACCAACGATGGCAAGACCCTTCGGTGCGTCTAGACGCACCTTGTTTTGGCCACCTGCGATGAGCTTCGGATTGGTGACGCGCCCATCTGGCGACAGCTCGAGGACGTAGCCGTTGGAGTCAGCCGCACTGGGCGCCCCATTGATGTTCGAAACCAGATAGCGATCTGCGGCCTCGTCGTACAAGACGCTCTCGGGCGTCGCGAACGCTCCCGTGAACGTGAGCACAGGTGCAATCGAAGGTTCGGGCGGCGGGGGGGCATCTAATGGCTTGTTGACCGTCGGCTCCGGCGGAGGCGTGCTGGTGCTGACCTGCAGATCCACCTCCTTCGGTTTGGTCTCGGGCTCGACCACCTCTGGCTTGGGCGGGGGAGTGGCGCACGCCATCAAGGAACAAAGCAGGACGCCCAGCGACGACTGAATCCTCATGCCTCATTCATAGACAATGAAGGCTCGCGGCGACTACCCACCAAAAGCCGCGCTCTGCATTATTCATGCTGCAAAACAGCCTCACCGTGGCGTTCGCGCACGCAGCGGTGTGGCCAACGCCGCCGCACTCAGCAAGCCATACGATGACCGCATGCCGCAGGTCTTCCGTGCCACGCTAATCAAGATGCTCCATGGCCCCCCGGCTAAAGCCAACTCTTCCCTACGTTTGGTCGCCATCGTCGTCACGGCGTTGAGCGTGATCTTTGCGGCAGGCCTCTTTATCCTCATCTTCTACATGGTTCGCCCGCGCGGCGACAAACTCGGTGAGACGAGCCTGACAGAACCGAGCAACGCTTTGGCAGTGAACGGCAAGCAGGGGGACACGCTCGTCTTTCGCGTCGATGCCAGCGTCCGTGTGCCGAGCGTCGGCCTGCTAAGCGACGACCAAATCGAAGAGCTGGCTAGCTCACGGCTAGCCAAGTCGCTGCTCACCGTGCACGCCATCGCACCTTCAGGGACCGAGCACACCACGAGCTGCGCCCTCTACAAGGGTCGAGCCGCGTCGACCACCAGCACCTCGGGCACCTTCGCTCGTTCTGGCATGCTAACCGACTGCACGATCGTCCTCGACCAGCCCGGCACCTGGAAGGTGCGTGGCAGCGTGGCCTGGCACGCCGAGCTGAGCCTGAGCAGCGCCACGCTCGAAACCCGTCTCGACGCAGCCTCACGCTGACGGAGCTTGACGAGCCAGGCGCGGGCGGGCCTCCAGCGGCGCGCCGCCCTTGCCGGCGGAATCATCCACGGCGGTGGGCCGTGGCTACTTCTTCTTGGTCGTCTTGAGCTTGCTGCCGCCGATGCCGCCTTTGGGGCGCGCGTCGGGGACGAGGTCGGGATTGGACCAGTAGTATTCGTTCTTTTTGCCTTCTTCGTCGGCGAAGCCGACAGTTTTGACCTCGGCTTCGATGGTGACCGTGCCCTCGGGCACGTGGCTCTTCTTCACGCACGAGAAGAACATGAAGATCTTTTCGCCCGGCTTCACGGCTCCAGCGAAGATGTTGCCGGAGCAGGTCTGCGTGGGGCGTGGCTTGTCGCCTCCGGTCACCTGCAGTTGCTTGCCCGCCTTGTCGTAGAAGTACACCACCAGCGCTCCGAACAAGATCTGGCTGTCTGCCTTGTTGAGGATGCTGAACTTCGGACCCTCGTCGGTGGTCTTGCCGGTGTAGGTGACCTCCATCATGCGCGACTCTCCAGTGGCCAAGCATGGCTTGGCCGAGGTGCCGACGCCGCTCGAGCCCTTGGGGCAGTCGTCTCGCAGCTTGGCCGGCGGCTCCGCGCTCGGCGCCGGCGGCGGCGCGACGACCGGCGGCGCCGCGCTCGGTTTGGCCGCGGACGGTTTATTCTCGGCTTCTTCTTCACAGGCGGCGAGAAGTGTCGCGAGGCCTAGTACTACCCAGAGCTTGGATGAGGGCACGCGGGCCGCATGGTGCCCGGCATCGAGCGGACTTGCGAGCGCTTTTCACGGCTCGGCGCGCGTGTGAGGAAAAGCGAGCGGCTTGCCAAGACCCTCGGTCTCGAGTGTGTTTGTCCCTGGCGGCCGCCCCACATGCCAACAATTCCCGATATTTTGCACAGCACGCCCACGCGCCGCATCGACCTCGAGCGCACCAAGCTGGCGCTGACATTGGCGCTGGCGAGCGGTACCTCCGGCGGTTTGTTCGCCGAGGCGCTGGACAGCGCAACCTTCGCGCCCTCGTCCTTCCGGCCTGCGGAGTTCGCCGAGGAGCTATTCCTGCAGCGCTTCGTGGCGCAGGGGCTGCGCGCAAAGATCGCCGGCAGCCAGCCGGTCATGCATGCGCGGCACCTGTTTCGACTCTTGTCACAACCACCGGCCGACAGCGCGATCGTGCAGTTCCGGCGCGACATTCTGGTCGAGCTGACCGAGAAACCGGCCCTGCGCAGCGCGCTGGAACAGCTGTACGTGGACCTGTGCAAGCTGCGCGGGCTGCTCGAGAACCCGAGCGGGGTGCGCGTCTGGGACGCCAACAGGCGTCGCTTGGATATCCTGCACCTGTTCAAGGCGTTGCTCGATCGTATGGCAACGAGCTTCGTGAGCGCAGCATCGGGTCTGCGCCGCCTGAGCGAGTTCGGCGGCCAAGTTTGCGCTAGCGAGCCGTACCAAGCGCTGGCGGATCTGCTCAAGTGCGACGCGCGACTGGCGAGCGTGGACGTGCGAGTCGTCGTCGGTGCCGATGGCAGCGTCAACGGCTTCCAAGTGTTAGCCGTCAAAGAGAGCCAGGACAACCCGTTCATCAATCCGGTGTGGCGGCGCTGGCTAGCCAAGCTGGAGCTGTTCGTGCGCGGCTACCGTTTCAGCGACGGGGAGATCTTGGCGCGCCTGGTGGACGCCGTCGTCTCCGGCCTGGAGGACGAGCTAGTCAGCATGGTCCAGCTGCTCGGCGACCTGGAGTTTTACCTGGGCGCGCTAGGCTTTCGCGATAGCGCTCACGAGGCGGGCCTCGCCGTGTGCCTGCCGGAGTTTCTGGCGGCGTCCGAGCCTCGCGAGCTGCGTGGCTTGTTCAACCCGCTGCTATTGATGAGCGGCGTCGCGACCGTTCCCTCGGACATCGTGAGCGAGCAGCTGGCGTCCACGTCGCTCATCACTGGACCCAATTCCGGGGGCAAGACGCGGCTGCTGCAATCGATAGGCCTGACCCAGCTCATGGCTCAATGCGGCCTGTTCGCGCCGGCCCGCACGGCGCGCATCGCGTGGGCGTCTGGCCTCGTCGCCTCCCTGATCGAGGAGGCCAAGGCAGATCAAGCCGAGGGTCGGCTGGGCACGGAATTGATGCGGATTCGCAGCTTGTTCGAGCGCTTGCCGCCGGGCGCGCTGGTGCTGCTCGACGAGCTGTGCTCGGGCACCAATCCGTCGGAGGGCGAGCAAATCTTCGAGCTGGTGGTGACGATGTTGGGCCAGCTCGAGCCACAAGCGTTCATCACCACGCACTTCCTGGAGTTCGCCAAGCGCCTCCAGCGAGAGCGCAAGATCCCGAGCCTGGCCTTCATTCGCGTCGAGCTCGACGGCCAACGGCGGCCCACGTATCAGTTCTTACCGGGCGTTGCCGACTCCTCGCTGGCCGCGCACACCGCTGAGCGCTTGGGCGTGACCGGCGAGCAGCTGTCCGCCCTGATTCAACAAAACCTGCGACGGCGCCACCTGAGTGGCGGAGCCAACCAGTAGTGCCAACGCTGCTCGTGACCAAGAACATGTCCCCGGCGCTGGCCGCTCGCGTGCAAGCCGCGGTCAGCGGCCGCCGCGGCAGCCAGGATTCACGCCGAAATCCACTAGCCGGCGCCCTGCGCGTGGTGACCTTCGTGCTGCTGCTCGCAGCCGCTGCCGGGGTGGTGCAGGTACGAAGGCAGCGCGCCGCCGAGCTCGAGGCGGCGCGCGCCTCGCTACTAACGAAGATGCGCAGTGCCGCCGCCCAGCTCAGTCGCGCCGACCTGGAGCTGAAAGGGCGCGCCGAGTCCGCCGTCGCCCTGCACGCCGTCCCGCTGTACCCCGGTGATCTGCTCGCGGACGAGCTGCGCAGCGAGCGAGGACTGCACGACGCGCTTTCGCGGCCCACGCTGTACATTCGAGGCCCCCTCGACGGCTTGGCCAACGCGGCACGCCTGGCTGAGCTGGCCGCCAGCTCATTCAAGGATGCGCTGGTGGCGTGCTTGCTCGACGCGCCCGACGCACGCACCGAGCAGGCGCTCCGCCGCAAAGCCAGCGCCAAGGCGGAACCCGCGACCGCGCAGGTGGAGCGCCTGGCACCGCTGCTGCAAGCGCTGCCGCTGTTGGGCCGCGCCTGGCAGCAACGGGTCGAGTCGGCCGCGACGCTGGAGGCCCTGAGCCAGCTGCAAAAGCTATATGAAGTGGCGCCGATCCCGGCCGCGCTGCGCGCGGCAAAAGCGCGACAAATCTTGATAGTCATGGACGAAGCCGGCGCTATTGGGGGACCTACCGAGCTCGACGGTGAGCGAGCGCATCCTGTGCGGCTAGTCTTGGTTGACCTCACCAGCGGTGAGGTGCGGCTGCGTTTTCGGCGCAACGTCGACCCCAGTTGGCTGAGCGACAATGCTCGCGCTCAGAACGCCAGCGGCATCGACAGCTGCACGCTTGCCTTCGACCTACACCAGGCGATCGGGCGCTAGAAGCACCTGGCTGCAGGCCGTCAACCGCGGCACCACCGAAACCCGTCTCGACGCAGCCGCGCGCTGACGATGTTCGACGGTATTTCTAGCACACCCTAGGTTCGAGCACGATAGCGCGCTAAGCG
>DATDEV010000236.1:0-6203 GCA_036522995.1 Polyangiaceae bacterium | reverse complement strand
ATCCCCATCGGTGACCTCTGCGGGGTAGCAACAGGCTTCCACCTGACCCTGACCGGCCCGCTCTCGCTTGCCTTCCCCTTCGAGCTCGACGACTTCCTGATCGCAGTTCGACGCATCGCCGACGAATAGGTCCTCCGGCTCCAGTGAGTCGGCGGCAGGACATGACGTTTGCTCGGCCGGAACGGCCAGGCACGCCTTGCCGGTGTGCGTCCCCTCACAAGCTGATAGGGCCGCCACGATCGATACCAAGAGTGAGCTTCGCATGCTGTCTCCCTTCCCTTCCGACATGCAGCTTAGCACAGGGCCGCAGGCGCCTTCGGCTGCGCGCGCGTGCTGAGCGTGGCTGACACCATGCGTTCGAACAGGGCTTCGAGCTGCTGCTGCGCCGCGGCTGACTCGAGCACGCCGAGTGCGCGCGCGATGGCTTCGAAGGTCGCCAGGCCGCCTGGTTTGGGTTCGTGGCGCAGTCGGTAGCGAGTCGGGGGCCCAGGGGCGAGCACGACGCACTCTGCCTCTGCCATGCCGGGGATTCGCCGAGCCGCGCGGCTTGCTTGCCGCCAGTTGCCATCGGGAACGAGCAGGGTCACCGGCCTTGGATCTTGGGCGACGAGCTCGGGCGTCAGCAGCTTCGCGTCCTCCCGGGGGAAGAGCAACATCACCCGTCGCGCGGGCTCGTGCTCCGCGCTGAGATTGAGAGGCGTGCCCTGCTCCCCGTGCACGCACAATCTGGCCCCCGCCAAGGCAAGCAGCGCAAGTGGCCCCGTCGCGGTCGTCTTCGACACCTCACGGTGATGCATGATCAGCACCACGCGGGTGAGCAGCTCGAGCCGTGGCAGCTCCGCACACAGACACAGCTCGCAGTGCATCCGGCATGCGCCGCAGCGAGGAGCACGTTTCGAGCGCTGACCCATGAATCGGCCTCAGTCTAGCCGCGTGGCTGCCCTTGGCCAGCTGGACTGCCGGCAACCGCTGTGGAATGGGAAGAGCGGGCGTGACGTGCTCAGTCCACCAGCACGCAGTTCCAACCACCGCAGGTGTTGGCGCCGGCGCAGGTGTGCTCGGAGAGCAGCTGCGTGCCGTTGTCGTACGAAAAGCCTTTGGCGGTGGCGAAGCCGCCGCAGTGGGGCATGACCTCGACGGTGCCGCCACGGGCGTCGCACAGCGCTCTGAAGTCTTCTTCCGTGAGCACGCCCGCCGCCTCGCTCGACGTGATGTGCGGGAGCTCGGGCGGCGCGCCGCCTGCACCCGCGGCACCAGGACTGCCAGCTCCCGCGGAGTCACCCGCGCCCGCGGTTGCCACATTGGCGCCGCCTGCGCCGGCCAAGTCACCGGCTCCGCCCATTGAAACGGCGACGGAACCGGCGGCGCCACCCTGACCAGCCTCATGGCTAGCAGCGGCCCCGCCGGTTTCCCCGCCCACGGACGCGCTCGCTCCGGCCGCGGCCGGCTCACCACCAGCGGCACCCGTTCCCTGGGCCCCGTCCTGGTTGGGTGAGCAAGCAGCGGGCGCCAGGCAAAGCAGGCCAGCCAGCGCCGCTCCAAGCAAGCGTTGATTCGAGCTGGAGGGCAGCGCGGAAGCGAGAGCGGGTGTGGGCATGAGCCGAGGCAGCGTAGCGCGTTCAACGCCTCGGGGCTCGCACTCCATGGCAGGCGCGGGGCGCAGGTAAATTGTAGGCTCGGGCAATGATCGCTGAGCCCCCCAAGTTAGCGCGTGACGCGCTCGGCCTGGGCCTGCGAATCCCGCACTACGGGCAGCTGCTCGAGCACTGGCCCGAGCTCGACTACTTCGAGATTATCAGCGAGAATTTCCTGGGCGACGCTTTGCCACCGCGTAGGAACCTGGACCTGGTGCGCGAGCGGTACCCGATCGTCCTACATGGTGTCGGGCTCAATCTGCTGGGACACGCCCCGCTCGACTCCGCCTACCTCGACAAGCTGTGCTGGCTCGCCGAATACGTCAACGCGCCGTTCGTCAGTGACCATCTCTGTTGGACGGGCGGCCAGGGGCTGAGTCATCACGATTTGCTGCCCGTACCCTACGCAGCGGACTTGATCGGCGTCGCCGCGGAGCGCGCCGCGTTCGTGCAACGACAGCTCGGGCGCCCGTTCGGGCTCGAAAACCTATCCAGCTACGTCGAGTTTCGAACGTCGACCATGCCGGAGTGGGAGTTCTACAGCGCTGTCGTCGGGCAAGCCGGCTGCTGGTTCATGCTCGACGTGAACAACATTTACGTTTCCAGTCAGAACCACGGCTTTGCGCCAGAGAGCTACCTGCGCGCCATCGACTTTTCGCGCGTGCTGCAGGTGCACGTCGCCGGCCATGCTCACGAGGCCAACGGCACCCTCATCGACACTCACGATCACGCGGTGGCGGACACGTTTGGCGACTGTATGCCGACGCCTGGCAAAGCGGCGGGCCGTTCCCGACGCTGCTCGAATGGGATGAGCGCATTCCTCCCCTGCCCGAGGTGCTCGCCGAGCTGGCTAAAGCGTCGCGGGTGCGCGCGTGAGCCAAACATTTCCTGACTGGCTCGAGCAGTTTCAAGATCGCTTCGGTCGCATGGTGCGGACGCCGCTGCAGCGCGCAAGCGGCGTGCTCGAGGTCGCACCACAGGCCTACGATCAAGAGCTCATGCGCGTCGCGCTCGCCAATCCACAGCTCAGCTCCGCCGAGCGCCTGGCGATCTACAATCGACAGTACTGGTTTCGTCTGTTCACGGTATTTCACCGTGCATTTCCGCTGACGACGCGCCTACTCAGTCATTTCACGTTCAACGCTTACGTCTCGCGCTTCCTGTTGGCAGAGCCTCCACGCGACTGGAACGTCGATTCCGCGTTGGTCGGCTTCGACGACTTTCTGCTCGAAGTGCTGCCGGCCGAGCTCGTACCCATCGCTGGTCAGCGCCTGGGCGTTGCGCGGCTGGCTGTCGTGCAAGCAGCGCGCATCGACGCCGCCTTTCATCGGGTGTTTCTGGCCCCCGCGGTCGAGCCGTTTCATCCCGGCGCCCAGCACGCATCGCAGCTGCTCTCGAGCCGCCTGGTCGCTTCCCCGAGCGTCGCCGTGCTCGAGGAGCATTGGCCGCTATGCGAGCTGCGCAGAACCATCGCGGGAGAAGTGAGCGAGGCAGCCGTTGCGTTGCCGGAAGGGCTGCTAAAGCCGCGCTTCTGGCTGTTGTTGCGCGCTGGCACGAAGCTCAACCTGCTCGCGCTGGAGCCGCGAGAAGCGCAGCTTTGGGGCCTGCTGCGGCAGCTCAGCGTCGGGGCCGCGCTCGAAAGGCTCGAGCAAGATTGCCCAGCCGAGCAGCGAGCGGGCTTGCCTGAAAGCACGCAGCGCTGGCTCGCGCGCAGCGTCACGCTCGGGGCGTGGACGGGGCTCGAAACGACGCCTTCAACGGCCGTCCGGCAAGACTGACCCACGTCGCGTGACTCTAGCCGCGCGGCTTTTCTTGGGCCAAGGCGGCAGCCGCGCGCAGTTTGTCTTTCTTGCTCGGGCGCCGGCCCTTGATGCCGCCATTCGGGTCGCCGCTCGGCGCCGCCAGCTCGGTGCGCTCGAAGCCGGGCAGTTGCTCGCGCACGATCTGCAGCCGATGGCGGCGCTCGATCAGCGCAAAGTGCGCATCGGCATCGGCGGTCACGAAGCTCACCGCCTCGCCCGCTGCGCCTGCGCGCCCGGTGCGGCCGATGCGGTGCAGGTAGTCGGTTGGCGAGCGCGGCAAATCGTAGTTCACGACCGCCGGCAGCTCCCGAATATCGAGCCCGCGCGCGGCCACGTCGGTGGCGACGAGCACCTTCAGCCGCCCGCTCTTGAGGCCTTGCAGCGCTTGCGTACGCGCGCCCTGACTGAGATCCGAGTGCAGCGCGCCAGCGGCAATGCCGGCTCGCGTCAGCTTGTCCGTGACGTGGTCCGCGCCGTGGCGGCTGGCCACGAAGACCAACACGGCTGGCCACGCCTGCTGCTCCAGGAGATGCCGCAGCAGCTGCGTGCGCTTGCCCACGTCTACCTCGATCGCTCGCTGCGTGATCAGCGGCACTTCGCGCTGCTCTGCCTCGACCTGAACCCGCGTAGGCTCGCGCAATAGGCTCGCGGCCAGCGCCTCGACTGCCGCTGGAAACGTGGCCGAGAAAAGGAGCGTTTGGCGGGCTCGCGGCAAAAGCTCGAGCACGCGCGCTAGCTCTTCTCCGAAGCCCATCGATAGCAAGCGGTCCGCCTCGTCGAGCACCAGCGTTTGCACGCTGCTCAGGCTCAGTGCATTTTTTGCAATCAAGTCGAGCAAACGACCTGGTGTCGCGACCACGACGTCAGCGCCGCCGCGCAGCGCCATCATCTGCGGATTCTCGGAGACTCCACCCACCACCACGCACGTCTTCAGGCGCTCAGCCAAGCCCTGCCCGTACACGGCAAACGCCCCCTCGATTTGCGCGGCCAGCTCGCGCGTCGGCGCCAGCACCAGCACCCGCACTGGCCGTGGCGTCCGGCGCGGCGCTGCTGACAGCCGCTCGAGCAGCGGCAGCACGAACGCCGCGGTCTTGCCGGAGCCGGTTTCCGCCGATGCCCAAACATCACCGCCCGCCAGCACTGCCGGAATCACCGCCGCCTGCACGGCCGTGGGCGCCGAGTGCCCGACCTTGTCGATGGCGCTGACAATCGCGGGCGACAAACCCAGGGACGCAAAAGGCATGACCGCTGGCCGCACTAGCACGAGATGCGCGCCGCGCGCGGTCCCCAGGAGCGGCCGGAGACGCTCGAATCCAAGCTCCCACGGGCTTGGCACTCGGCTTGCTCTAGTGGGGCGTACCTTGAAAAGGCCGGAAAGCCTGTGCCGTTCCGTGCCAAACCGCGTTCTTCCCTGATCCACCTGTCCGGATCATCCCCGAGGAGTCCCCACCATGCGACCTATCCACCGAAGCGCCTTGTTTGGCGCGGTCCTCAGCCTGGGCGCCCTGGTGCCGACTTCTGCCCTCGCTTGCGGCGGCTTCTTTTGCAACCAGTCGCAACCGGTGAATCAAGCCGCCGAGAGCATCATTTTCGCCGACAACGGCGACGGCACCACCACGGCTGTCATTCAGATCCAGTATCAAGGTCCGTCTAAGAGCTTCTCGTGGCTTCTGCCCATCTCGTCAGTGCCCAAGGCCGACTCGGATATCGGGGTCGCCTCCAACCTGGCGCTGCAACGCCTGCAGTCCGCCACCAACCCGAACTACACGCTCACCACGCGCGTCGAGGGCACGTGCCGTCAGGATGTCAGCGAGCGGGGCAACGGGGGCCCTCCCTTGGCGTCTGGCGGCGGCCTCAACAACGGAGGCCCGGTTCTCGGCAGCGACAGCGGCGGCGTGACCGTCGAGGCGTCGGGGGTCGTGGGTGCATTCGAGTGGGCCGTCATCTCGCTCGACAAGAGCCTGGCCGAGCCTGCTGACGCCGCGATCGAATGGCTGAAGCTCAACCAATACGACGTGCCCGACGGCGCGGGCAGCCTGCTGGGTCCTTACCTGGCGGACGGCATGTACCTGCTGGCGCTCAAGCTGACCAAAGGTGCTGACAGCGGCTCGATTCGCCCGATCGTGCTGACCTACGCCGGCACCGAGGCGTCTATCCCCGTCAAGTTGACTGCGGTCGCCGCCAACGACGACATGGGCGTGCTGGCGTGGGTGCTCGGTTCGGCGCGCGCGGTGCCCAAGAACTACCTGTCGTTGGAGCTGAACGAAGCCCGCATCAACTGGTTCAACGCGGCTCCGACGTACAACTCGGTGGTCGTTCAGGCGGCCGACGACGCGGGCGGGCAAGGCTTCGTTACCGAGTTCGCGGGCGCGACGAGCACGCTCGCCAATGTCGTTTGGACCACGTCTGACCAGCAAACCTGGACGGCCGTGCAAAGCCAGGTTTACGGCAGCTTTGGCGAGCTATTCAATCGGGTTTACGACCAGTACGTCGGTTGGGACGGCTTCTGGGACGCCACGCGCGCCGCCGTGACGTTGCCTGCCGACTTGGCGTTCGAAGACTTCAAGCTGTGCCCTGAATGTTACTCGACGCGAATCGAGTTCAAGCCCGCCACCTACTTCGCCGAGTTGGAGCGCCTTGTCATCGCTCCGGTCAGGCTAGTGCAAGACCTGCTAAACGCGCACCCGACGCTGACGCGCATGTACACGACTTTGTCGGCCGAAGAGATGACGCTCGATCCCATCTTTACCTTCAACGCCGATCAGGG
>DATDEV010000235.1:0-3703 GCA_036522995.1 Polyangiaceae bacterium | reverse complement strand
ATCAAGGGCACGCCGCCCGTGCTGGAAGCGATCGACCTGTGGAGCGTTGCCGAGCGTGCGGTGGCGTCGATCAAGCCTCACGACACGCGCATCGAGCTCGCCGGCGAGCGCACGGTTTGCGCGTGGGGCGACGGCGCGCTGCTCGAGCAAGTGGTGGCCAACCTGGTGCACAACGCGCTCGACGCGACCCAGGGGCAAGAGCGACGCCACGTGCTGGTGCGCGTTTACGCCGCCGGGACCGAGGCGCGAATTTCGGTGCGCGACAACGGACCCGGGGTGCCCGAAGCCCTGCGTCAGCGGATTTTCGACCCTTTCTTCAGCACCAAGGGGGAGCGCGGGACCGGGCTCGGACTCGTGCTCGTGCACCACGCGGTCGCGCGCATGGGCGGGACCCTCAGCCTCGGCCCGAGCGAGCACGGCGCGGTGTTTCGCGTGCGCCTGCGCCAGACCTGACCGCGCTTACCAGAACGGCGTGACATCGACCGGCGGCAGGCCAGCGCCCGCCATCGACAGCAAAGGCAGCAGCGTGAGCTCGTCGCCCGCGAGCTGCAGCGGCAGCACCAGGCCGCGCGAGGCGTCGGCGACGAAGCACGGATCGCCGCAGCCTGGTGAGCAGTGCATGCCCCCGTAAGCGATGCCGTAACCCAAGCCGCCGGGCCCCGCAGCCGCGGTGGCCAACAGCGTGACCGCGCCGCTATTCAGCTGCAGCGACAGCAAGCGATTGTCCTGCTCGGCGCCGAGCGCCGTCTGCGACTTGAACAGGAGCAGGCCCTCGCTCGCAAACTCCACGCTGTACTGGATTGGACCACCGACAAGCTCGCTGGCCGCGAAGCGGCGCTCTTCGCGCGGTGGATCAACACTGGCGTCGAACAGCACGATGCCAGATTTGGAAAAGTCAGGCGCGTAGCCTTTGCTGTCGATGAACGACTGACAAGCCACCGCCAGCAGCGCCCCGCTCGGCGAGAGCGCCACCCGCCCGCAGTTTTGCAGTCCGGTGAGCTGCAGCCGGTAGCGCAGGGAGTCGTCGGCGATGGCCAGCGCCACGATTTCACCATCGGCCATGGCCTGGAAGTCCGAGCGGAAGTGCCAGAGCGTGACCAGCACGTCGTCCGCGACGCGCGCGATGCCGCTCGGGCTCGGCAGGAAGCCAGACACGCGCGGCATCGGCAGCGAGTCGACGATTTCGGGCAGCTCAGGCTCGATCACCAGCAGGTCACTGCCCGCGTCGAAGGGCTCGCTGCCAGGGCTCGGGTTCTCGCCCAGCCGAGGCACGTAGGCCTTGTGCTCGCTCACCTGCAGGTAGTCCTGAGGGTTGGCATCGAAGCCGGTGCCGACGGCCAGCTGCGCGCGAACCTGGGCGGTCATCACGTCCAGGAACGTCAGCACGTTGGTGCCGTAGCGATCGAGCAGCACCAGCTCATTGGGGCCGCCGGGCCAGCCTGCCGCTGTCACGTCTCCGGAGAGCGCCGCCGCCACGTTGCTGGCGCCGCTGGAAGCGCTGGAAATTACTGCCGAGCTCGCCACCTCACCGTCCGGCGCCAAGAGCCCCACCTCGCTCGACAGGCGATCGCTCGACACCACCGCCCGACCGCGCGGGCAGTCGCCGCGCGCCGGCAGCTCCGCGCCGCCGGTGGTCGCACCCGCAGTCACGTTGCAGGCGCCGAGGAGTAGCGACAAAAGCGCGTATCTCATGGCGACCGCACCTCGGCCGAAAGGTAGAAGCTACGACCCGGCAGCGGATAGCCCACGACGTCGAACCTCTGCGCATCGAACAGGTTGACCAAGCGTGCCCGTGTGACGAAGGCCCCCTCGAGCCAGCTCGCCGAGGCAGAGAGATTGGTCGTAGCCTGCTCGGGGATCACGATCAGGCCGGCCGCGTCCGCGTAGCGGCTGGACAGATAGAGCAGATCCAGCGCCAGCTCGGCGCGCCTGAGCGCTCGCCCGGCGAGCTCTCCGGTCGTCACGAGCAAGCGCGGTGCGACCACCAGCCTCGACATGTACGGCAGGATGTCGTTGACCAGCCGTCGACCCTCGGTTGTGTTGCGGGGGTCGAGCAGGCTCACGTTGCAGTCGAGACTGAAATGCCCGAGCACGTCGGCGCCCAGCCCCAGCTCCAGGCCCGAGATGCGCGCGGCTCCCACGTTGATCGGGACCACATAGCCCTGCGCTGCCCGCGCGTAGGTGATCAGGTCCTCGGCGCGCCGCACGAACGCACTGAGCGCGCCGTGCAGCCCGACGCTCTCGCCCAGGCTCAGCTCGCCGCGCGCGCCGGCGTCCGCAGCCACGCCGAGCTCGGGGCGCAGCTGGGCATTGCCCCGCACGACGATGCCCGCGCCGTACAGCTCGCCGAGCGCCGGGACGCGCTGGTAGCGACTCAGGTTCGCGAAAGCCGTGAAGCGCTCGGCGCGAAAGCCCGCGCCCAGACGACCCGTCGGCTCCACGTCGGCGCAGCCCCCCGAGCCAGGCTGAGTGGCGCGGCACTGCGCCGCCAGCTGACCGAACAAGGTCGTGCTCGAAGCTGCTTGCCAGGCCAGGCGCCCCGAGCCGCGCAGCGTGCTGGCCTGCGCAGCAGACTCCTCGGCGGCGTCGCGCCGCTCCAGGCTCTCGAAGGCGGCGCTGGCCGCGAGCCCCGCGCTCAGTCGCGCTGGCAGCTCTAGCTCCAGCGTCGCTTGCTGCTCGGCGCGGCGGCCGCGGACCACCGTTTCGGCCGAAAGTGCGCCGAGCTCCCGCTCGGGATCCAGCAGCGTGGACATGCTGTCGAGCCAGCTCGAGCTGAGCGTGAGCAGCTGCTCGCCCGCGGCGTCGAGGCCAAGTCGTGAGGTCAGCGCCACCAGGCTGCGCTCGAGCCGCGCCCTGGCGTGGAGCGAGGGCACCAATGCCAGCTTGGGAGCGCCCTGCTCGCGCGCCACGTGGTTGGCCAGCAGCTCGAGCCGCGCCCGCCCGCTCGGCCGCGCGCGAGCCAGGAGCCAGGCGTCCTGCAGCCGGCTGTCGGAGTTCTGCCGCACGGCGCTGGTGTCGTCCCCGGTCTCGAACGCAGTGCCGCGACCGTCGTCGAAGACGTAGTCGTTCTCGGCGCGCTCGGCGGCCAGCCCAGCCACGACGCCAAGGCGGTCGTCACCGAGCGCCGCGTAGCCGAAGCCCGCCTGGCTACCGAAGCTACCGCCGGTCAGGCCCGCGGCCGCCTCCGGCCGTCGCGGCCGTCGCGGCTCGAAAAAAATCGCGCCCCCGATGCCCGGCTCGTCAGCCCCGAACGGCTCGTTACCCCGATACACGTCGACGTGATCGATCAGCCAGAGCGGGATCGTCGACAGGTCCGCTACTCCGCCCACCTGATCGTTCAAGCGGACGCCGCCCAGGTAGACCGGCGTCTGCGCTGCGGTGGCGCCGCGAATCGACGCCGTCGCCGGCGCGCCGAGCCCGCCCGATTCCGCCACCTGCACGCCCGCCTCGCCGCGCAGTAGATCGGAGGCGCGCAGCGCCGGTGCCGCCAGGCGCTCGCGGCGCACGCGCGCCGTGGCGGCGAACGGGTCACTAGCCAGCTCGCCCTCGGGCGCGCGCGCGCCCTGCACCGTGATCGTCAGCGGCTCTTCGGCGCGAGCCGAACGCGCTCGCGTCGTGAGCGCGAGCAGCAGCCCCAAGCCCACAATCAGGGTCGGATGACTTGCGTGCCGGGCGGCGGCGTGAATGCGAACTCCCCTTGCGG
>DATDEV010000234.1:0-11852 GCA_036522995.1 Polyangiaceae bacterium | reverse complement strand
CGCTTGGGGTCCCAGCCCCAAGCGCGGCTACCTGAGAGCATGGACTTGACTGGGGGTGGCCTGGAAGGTTGTCTCGTGGCGCTTGGGGTCCCAGCCCCAAGCGCGGCTACCTGAGAGCATGGACTTGACTGGGGGTGGCCTGGAAGCTAGTAAAGCCGACCTTTTCCGGGTTCTGCGAGGTTTTCTTGTTGGACGCCGGCGAGCACGACTGAAGGACTGTAAGACGATGGCGACGTATCAAGCGAAACCGGCCGAGGCTGCGGCGACCCGTAAGTGGTACGTCGTGGACGCAACGAATCAACCCCTGGGTCGCTTGGCGACGAAGGTGGCGAGCGTCCTCCGCGGCAAGCACAAGCCCACGTACACGCCGCACGTCGACACGGGTGACTTCGTGATCGTCGTGAACGCCGACAAGGTGAAGCTCACCGGCGTGAAGGCCGACGACAAGATGTACTACTCGCACAGCGGTTACCCTGGCGCGATTAAGAGCGAGACGTTCCGCGAAGTAGCGGCCAAGGATGCGGGCTTTCCGATCGAGAAAGCCATCAAGGGCATGCTGCCGAAGAACGTGCTGGGTCGCGAGATGCTGCTCAAGCTCAAAGTCTACGGGAGCGACAAGCATCCGCACACGGCGCAGAAGCCCGAAGCTCTTTCGCTCTGATCACTTGAAGGAATTGTAGAGAGATGTCCGAAGTTTCGACCTACGCCACTGGCAAGCGCAAAACCGCCATCGCCCGCGTCTGGATCAGCCCCGGTTCCGGGAAGATGATCGTGAACGGCATCGAGGCGGACCACTACTTCGAGCGCGAGACCTCGCGCATGATCGCCCGCCAGTCGCTGGAGGTCCTCGAGGTGGTGGACAAGTACGACGTGCGCGCCACGGTGGCCGGCGGCGGGCACAGCGCCCAGGCCGAGGCCATGCGCCACGGCATCGCTCGCGCGCTGCTCGCCGAGACGCCCGACCGTCGCCTCACGCTCAAGCGCGCAGGTCATCTGACCCGCGACGACCGCAAGAAGGAGCGCAAGAAGTACGGCCAGGCCGGTGCTCGTAAGCGCTTCCAGTACTCCAAGCGCTGAGGGACGAGCCATGACCGAGACCCTCCGCGTCGGCATTCTGGGCGCCGGGGGGTACACCGGTGCCGAATTGGTGCGCTTGGTGCACCAGCATCCACGACTGCGTCTCGTGATGGTGGCGGCGCGCGAAAAAGCGGGCAAGCACCTGACCGAGGTGCTGCCTGGCGCGATCGGCGTCGCCGGTTTGAGCGAGCTCGTGCTCGAGCCGTTCGATCCGGCGGATGCCGCGACGCTGGCTCAGCGCATCGACGTCGCCTTCTTGTGCTTGCCGCACGCTGCCAGTGCCCGCGCCGGCAAAGCGCTGTTCGAGGCCGGGGTGCAGGTCGTGGATCTGTCGGCTGATTTTCGGCTGAAGGACCCGGCCGTCTACACCAAGACCTATGGCGAGCACCCCGCTGCCGAGCTCATCAGCAAGGCCGTTTACGGTCAGCCCGAGCTGCATCGAGCCGAGCTGCCCGGGGCGAGGCTGATCGCTGCGCCGGGTTGTCACGTAACGACGTCGCTGCTGCCGCTGGCGCCGCTGCTCAAGAGCAAGCTGATCGAGACGTCGCCGATCATCATCGATTCCAAGACCGGCGTGAGCGGCGGTGGCCGTTCCCCGGCACCCGCGTTTCATTTCCCCGAGGCCAGCGAGGGCATTCGACCTTACAAGGTTGGCAGCACGCACCGCCACGTGCCCGAGATCGAACAGGAGCTGTCGCTCGCCGCCGCCGAGCCGATCAAGGTGTGCTTCACGCCAGTGCTCGTACCGATGTCGCGCGGCATTCTGGTAACCGCCTACGCCAAGCCCAAGCCTGGCGTCACTGCCGATGCTTGTCGCGCTGCCGCGAGCGAGCTCTATCGCGAAGGCCTGGTGAGCATACTGCCGGACGGCATGCTGCCCGACACGCTCTGGGTTCGCGGCTCGGCTCGCGCCCACGTCGCCTACGTGCTCGACCAGCACGCAGGTCTCATCCTGGCCATGGCCGCGATCGACAATCTGGCGCGCGGCGCCTCGGCGCAAGCCCTGCAAGCCTTCAACGTGTCGCGCGCCTGGCCTGACGCGCTCGGCCTCCCCGAATTGCCGCTATTTCCGTAAGTCCGCGCTGACGCGCGACCGCATTTCCCCAACATACCCAGTCTTTAGCAAGATCGAGCGGGGTTGGGGCCCCGCGAGACACGAGACAGAGCCCCGCGAGACACGAGACAGCGCCCCGCGAAACACGAGACAGCGACACGAGACTGACGGACAGCTGTCAGTGGTGACGTTTCCCTGCACTTGCGTCAGCGCCGGCACTGACTAAGCCTTGGGAGATCCATGAGCCGGCCCTTCAAGCTGCGCAGCGATTTCACGCCCAAAGGTGACCAGCCGGCGGCCATCGAGAGCTTGATCAAGAGCTTCGAGCAGGGCGCTCAGTACCAGACGCTGCTTGGCATCACCGGCAGCGGCAAGACCTTCACGGTCGCGAATCTGATCCAAAAGCTGCAGAAGCCGACGCTGATCATGGCGCCGAACAAGACGCTCGCGGCGCAGCTGTACTCGGAGATGCGCGACCTGTTTCCGGAGAATGCGGTGGCGTTCTTCGTAAGCTACTACGACTACTACCAGCCAGAAGCCTACATTCCCACGACCGACACCTTCATCGAGAAGGACGCGATCATCAACGACCAGATCGATCGCATGCGCCACGCAGCGACCATGTCGCTGCTGTCGCGTTCGGACGTGATCATCATCGCCAGCGTGAGTTGTATCTACGGCATCGGCTCTGCCGAAACCTACTCCGGCCTGCTGATCAACATCGTCAAGGGTGAGGAGCTGCGGCGCGACAACTTGCTGCGGCAGCTGGTCGACATTCAGTACGAGCGCAACGACACCGACTTTCACCGCGGCACCTTTCGCGTGCGCGGCGACGTGGTCGAGATCTTCCCGGTGTACGAGGAGGCGCTGGCGATCCGCGTCGAGTTCTTCGGCGACGAGGTCGACGGCATTCACGAAGTCGATCCGCTGCGCGGCAAGGTGCTCGGCTCGCTCGAGCGCTACTCGATTTTCCCCGGTTCACACTACGTAACCCCACGCCAGCAGCTGGATCGCGCGATCGGCGGGATTCGTGACGAGCTGAAGCTACGACTGGAGTACTACGACCGTGAGGGTCGCTTCTTGGAGAAGCAGCGCATCCAGCAGCGCACGATGTACGACCTGGAGATGCTGGAGCAGATGGGCTTCGTGCAAGGCATCGAGAACTACTCGCGCCATCTATCGCAGCGTAAACCCGGCGATCCGCCGCCGACGCTGATCGACTACTTCCCGAAGGACTTCCTTTTGGTGATGGACGAGTCACATCAGACGGTGCCGCAAGTGTCCGCGATGTACCGCGGTGATCGCTCGCGCAAGGAGACGCTGGTCGAGTACGGCTTCCGCCTGCCCAGCGCGCTCGACAATCGGCCGCTCAAGTTCGAGGAGTTCGAGCAGCACATGCAGCGCACGGTGTTCGTCTCGGCGACACCGGGCGAGTACGAGCTGCAAAAATCGGACGGCGTGGTGGTCGAGCAGGTGATCCGCCCCACGGGCCTTTTGGATCCAGAGATCTTCGTCAGGCCTGTCGGCGGTCAAGTCGATGATTTGCTTGCGGAAATTCGCGTGCGCGCCAAGAAGGACGAACGTGTGCTGGTCACCACGCTGACCAAGCGCATGGCCGAAGAGCTGACCGACTACTACACCGAGCTCGGTGTGCGCGTGCGCTACCTGCACTCGGACATCGACACGCTGGAGCGCGTGGAGATTTTACGCGACCTGCGCGCCGGTGAGTTCGACGTGCTGGTCGGCATCAATCTGCTGCGCGAAGGCCTGGATTTGCCCGAGGTGAGCCTGGTGGCGATCTTGGACGCGGACAAAGAGGGCTTTCTACGCAGCCCGCGCTCGCTCATTCAAACCATCGGTCGCGCCGCGCGCAACGTCAACGGTCAGGTCTACATGTACGCCGATCGCGTGACCGACGCGATGAAGGTGGCGATGGACGAGACCAGTCGCCGCCGCAAGCTGCAACACGAGTACAACCAGAAGCACGGCATCACGCCGGCTACCGTGGTGCGCGCCATCATGGATCAGCTCAGCCCCGCCAGCGGCCAGACCGACTACTACGCCGTGCCCAAGGGCCACGGCGGCAAGGCGGCGGCCCCAGGCGACCGAAAGCGGCCGGATGGCAAGACCGCGGCGAGCGGCGCCGAGCCGACGCAGGACATCGCCGAGCGGCTGCTCGAGCTGCGCCAGGAGATGTTCGCGGCGGCAGAAAACCTGCAATTCGAAACGGCGGCGCGCCTGCGCGACGAGATCAAGAAGCTGCAGGCACTCAATGGTGGTGAGTCGGTGGTGCCTCCGAGCACGGCCCCGCGCTCCGAGCGGCGCCCGGCGCGCAAGCCCAAGGCCAGCGGCGGCCGGCGCTCACGCTGAGCTAACGGCAGATGGTGTTGATGTCGGCGACGAGCGGCGCCTCGCCGCGCGCGATGTCGTCGAATTCGACACGACGGCGCCGCGCGCCCTCGGCGTCATCCTGCTCGACCGCGTGGGCAACGTCGCGCAGCGCAGCTGCCGCCGCGCGCGCCAGCTTTTGGTAAGCAGCGGCGCGCGGCGCAAGCTCGCCAGAGCCGAGATGCAGGTCGTCGATGCGCTTGGCCAGCGTGTCGTAGCGATCGGCCAGCGCGCGCGAGTCGATCGAGACGGTCGCCGGCGAGGGCGACGCTGGCTGCGCCGACCCGACCGGCTTGGGCGCCTGCTCCTTCCAGGTCTTGATGGCGGCCACGAACACACCGCACTCGCGCGCGGTCTGGAACTTGGAGCAGCCGGCGCAGCCCAAGAGCAGCAGCACGAGCGCCAGGGCAGCGCTCAGACCGGTCCCCCGCGACGAGCAAGCTCTTCGACGATGCTGCGCACGTCCTGCGCACGCTCGCGCGGCATGATCAGCACTGCGTCCTCCGTCTCGACGACGCACAGATCGCTCACGCCCAGCAGCGCCACGGTGCGCTTGGTCTTGTTGACCCGCAAATCCTCGATCAAATTGCGATGTGCGTCCACGAACAGCGCATCATCGGGGCCGACGTTATCGGCCGGGTCACGTTTGCCGAGCTCCCAAATCGTGTGCCAGCTGCCGAGGTCGCTCCAACCGAACGAGCCGGGCACCACCGCCAGCGGTGACACCTTCTCCATGATGCCGTGGTCGATGCTGATCGACGGCATCATCGAAAAAGCTTGCCGGGTAGCGTCACGCTCGGCCTGCTCGCCTCGGCCCAGCGCTTCCGCCATGAGCGCGAGGCCCTGGTGCACCTCGGGCAGGTGCTGCTCGACCGCCCGCAGCATGTCCGCGGCGCGGAAGAAGAACATGCCGCTGTTCCAGAAGTACTTGCCGCTCTCTACGTAGCGCTGGGCCGTTTCGCGGTCGGGCTTCTCGACGAAGCGCTTGGCGGCGAGCACTCCCGGCGCCTGCTCCTCTTCCGCTTCGATGTAGCCGTAGCCGGTCTCGGGGCGTGTGGGCCTGATGCCGACGGTGGTGATGACGCCGCTGGCCGCGGATTCCAGCGCTCGCCTCAGAATGCGCTGAAACTCGGCCTCGTCGGCGATGTGGTGATCGCTCGGCAGCACCATCACGACCGCCTCCGGATCGCGGCGAGCAATGACCTGGGCGCCCCAAGCGATGCAGGGCGCGGTGTTGCGCGCGATCGGTTCGGCGATGAAGGCCTCGGGCCCCAGCTCGGGCAGCGCCTCGCGGGTCACGTCGATCAGCGCTTCGCCGGTCGCGACCAGCATTTGCTCGGGGTGGCACAGCGCTTCGACGCGACGCAGCGTATGGGCGATCAGCGAGCGGCTGGGATCCGGTCCCATGCCCAGCACCTGCTTGGGACGCGTCTTACGCGAGGCAGGCCAGAACCGCGTTCCGCTGCCGCCAGCGAGCACCAGTGTGTAGACGTGCCTCATGGATCGCGGCGGAGCATAATCGATGCGAAGCGCCACGCAAACGGCTCAACCATGGGGCCAGGCTTTGGCCAGCGCCAGCGTCGCGAGGCCCAAGGGCAGCACCCACGCCGCAAACCACGCGAAGCGCCCCGCCACCACGATGCGCCGCAGCAAGCCAAGCGCCAGCAGCCCCACCAGGAAAGCGACGAACGCGCCCAGCGCGGCTGGCAGGAGCAGCGCTGGCTCGGCGAAAGCCTTGGGCGCCTCGAGCAGCGTGGCGCCCAGCACCGCTGGCAGCGACATCAGCATCGACAGCTCGAAGGCGCGCTCACGGCGCACGCCCAGGAACAGCGCCAGCGTGATGGTCGAACCGCTGCGCGAAAGCCCCGGCAGCACCGCCAAACCTTGCGCCACGCCCACCAGCAGCGCGCCGACGATGCCAGGTTGCTCGGCATCACCCGGCCTGGCGAAGCGCGAGGCGATCAGCACCGCGCTGGTAGCCAGAAAGCCGAGCCCAACCGCCAGCGGGGACTCGGTCCAGCGCTCGACGGCATGCCGCAAACCCAGGCCGATCAGCGCCGTGGGGATCGATGCCAGGATCACCACGAGCGCGTCGCGCGCCCCGGGCGTCGTGCTGAATAGCGATGGCTTCACGCAGGCCGCCAGGCCGTCGAAGAGCGCGGGGCGCACACGCGGCCAGAGCATGACCAGCGTGGCTAGTAGCGTGCCCACGTGCAGCATGACGTTGAGCGCCAGGCCCTTGGTCGAGAAGTCGAACAGCATCTCGGTAAGCGCCAGGTGCCCGTCGCTCGAGATGGGCAGGAACTCCGTGAAGCCCTGAATGGCGCCGAGCACGACACTTTCGTAGAGCGGAAGCGGGGCCTGCGGCATGACGGTTGCTTGTACCGCGCTGGGCCGGGGCAAGGCGAGCGCTCAGTTGAGCGCGTCGTGCACGAGCCGGCCGAGCTCGGACTCGTCCACCAGGCCGGTGGCGAGAGCCCGCACGGTGCCGTCGCTGCCGATCACCACCAACGTGGGCAGACCTTGCACGCGGTAGGCGGAGGAAGCCATGCCTTGGTCGTCGAACACGCTGGCGTAGCCAAGCGAGCCGTGGTCGAGAAAGCGCGTGATGGCAGCCCGCTCGTCGCTCGTGCCCACGCCGAGCACCAGCAGCTTGTCCTTGCCCACCTTGGTGGCGACACGTTCCAGCACCGGAGCCTGCGCACGGCACGGCGCACACCAGCTGGCCCAAAAGTCGAGCACCACCACGCGCCCCTGCAGATCGGACAGGCGCTGCGTCTGCCCGCGCTCGCGCGGCGAAACGTAGGGCAGCAGAAAATCCGGCGCGGGTTTGCCAACCAGCGGCGAGCTTTCGGCGCGCTGAGCGCCCACCAAAGGCATCACGAACAGCCCCATGAACAGGCTGAAGGCGAGCACCAGCCCGGCTACCAGGTAACCCGTCGTGACGTCGCTAGGCTTGGCAGGGGCCTTGGGCGTCATGGACCCAGGTCCAGCTCCGCGCCAGGTCTGGCGTCCGGGCTCGGCTGCGGTAGGGCGCGGGCGCCGCTGACCGGCAACGTCAAGCGTAGCCGCGCGCCACCTAGGTTGCTCTCGCCCGCGGTGATCATGCCGCCGTGCTCGATCACTATCTTTTTGACGATGGCCAGGCCAAGGCCCGTCCCGCTGCGCTTGGTGGTGACGTACGGATCGAAGATCACCTCGCGCAGGTTGTGCGCGATGCCAGGGCCGTTGTCCTCCACGTCCACGACGAAGAAATCGCCTTCGCGCGCCAGGCCGACGCGGATTTGGGGCGAGCTTACCGCGGCTTCGCCGAGCGCGTCGGCCGCGTTCTGGATCAGATTGAGCAGCACGCGCCGCAGCATCTGGCGATCGACGTCCACGGGTGACGGCGTGACCGGTAGTTGCCAGTCGAAGCGCGGGCGCCTTTCGTGCAGCCGAATCACCGACAGCTCTTCACTGGCCTGCGGGTCCTCGATTTGGCGCCGCTGCTCGGCCAGAAACTCCTGCAAATCCGCGCGCTGTAGCCGCGCCTGAGGCAAGCGCGCGAAATCGGAGAACTCGGACACCAGGCGGCGCAAGGTTCCCACCTCGTCTTCGACGATCTCGAGCGTGGTATCGAGCAAGTTGCGAAACTGCTCGTCGCTACCGGCGTAGCGCCGATGGATCTCCTGCACGCCGAGCTGGATCGGGGTGAGCGGATTCTTGATCTCGTGTGCCAAGCGGCGCGCCATTTCCTGCCAGGCGCTGATGCGCTGTAGGTACTCGATGCGCGCGCGACTGGTCTCGATTTCACTCAGCATGCGATTGAAGGCGCGCGCCAGCGCGCTCAGCTCGTCGTTACCGGCCTCGCTGACACGGATGGCGAGATTGCCGGCGCCTGCCTGTTGGGTCGCGCCGGCCAGCTCCGCCAAGCGCACGGCCACGCCTCGGGCCAGCAGCGTTCCGACCGCCACCGCGGCCACGATCGTGATGCCGAGCAGCGCCGTGAACGCCAGCACGTAGCCGCGAATGTCCTGTTTGCTACGGCGATTCATCACTTTGTAGGTGTCGATGAACTGGCCCATCTCGGCCAGCTCGTCGAAGCGGGCTTTGTCGGCGGCAAATACCAGCTGCAGCTCCGCTACGTCGTCGACGTCCGGGCCCTCGGCTAGCGGGCGGCTCACCTCGAGCTGGTTCTCGCGTTCGGGGTCGAGCGGGCGACCGCGGTCGGCGCTGGCCAGCTCGCGGCCATCGGCGCGCACCACCCGCAGCGACACCAGGCTCGGGTGCTCCGCCAGCTGTGCCGAGAGCACGCTCTTCAGGCCGGCCGCGTCGGCGGAGGCCAGTGCCCGCCCGAGCTCGGGACGCAGAGCGATCACGGCGGCCTCCTCGCGCATGCGCGCCTTGAGCGTGCGCGCCAGCTCCTGATACAGGCCGAGCGAGCGATCCAGGTGCGTACCGATTTCCGGCACGAAGTAACGCGCGCCGGTCTCGCGCACGTACTTGTCGCCGAGCCACACCGCCACCAGCACCGGAATCAGCGCCGTGACCACGATCGCGAAGGCGAGCCGAATCTGGATTCGGCCGGGGCGCTTCACGCCCGCACCCGGAACCAATTGGCGAGCACGCGCCAGGGGTCGAACCCGAGGTAGCGCCGCACGTCGTTCTCGACGAAGGCATAGGCCTGGCCGAAGCGAGGCCCGAGCCCCGCGGGCGCCCGCAATCCCTGCAGGAAGCCGAAGCGCGAAGCCATGCTCTTGGCCAGCGCGAGCGCCGCGCGCCCGGCGTCGAGACCCAGTGGCACCGCCAGGCCAGGCGTCACCGGCGTGAGCACGACCTCGCGGCTGGCAAAAGCGCTGGCCCAGGCGCCCGGCTCGCTTTCACCCGCCAGGCGGCGCAGCGTCGAAAGCTCGGCGTAGCAGCCCGCGGCTACCGGTCCGAGCCGGGCCTCCACCGCCGCCGCCAGGTAGCGGTAGTCGCGCGAAAAATCACCCGACAGCAGCCCCATGTCGCTGCGCAAGCGGTCGGGTCCCATCACGGTATCGAAGGCGGGGCCGCGCCGCCTCAAGCACAGCGCCGTGAACAGCTCGCCTGCATCGAACGCACCGACCAGCAGCACCTTACCGTCCCCGCACAGCAAATCGAGCGCGTTGCCGAACGCGCGCTCGGTGGGAAGCGGCCAGTCGGCGAACGAGCTCGGCCATAGCTCGATCTCTCCTTCTTGCTCCAGCTCGCGCATGCCGGCGACGATGGCCTCCACCTGAGCGTGAAACGACTGCCCGCGCGACATGCGCCGAGCAAAGCGATCA
This sequence comes from Polyangiaceae bacterium, assembly GCA_036522995.1. Lineage (GTDB taxonomy): Bacteria > Myxococcota_A > Polyangia > Polyangiales > Polyangiaceae > PMG-095. Next base: position 2,045 of record DATDEV010000234.1, on the reverse strand, counting down.
CCCAGCTGCTCGAGCGCGGTCGTCGACAGCACGACGCCGAACGAGCCGCCGTGCTCCTCTGCCAGCGCCCGAGCGGAGGTGCGGCCAGGCTCGGGTGGCGGCAGGCGGCCGCGCACGGTGGAGACCACCTTGACGACGCGGTCGCCCTGCCGCACCGCGATGATGCCGCCAGCAGTACCCGACGCCGCTGGCTCGAGGTCAACAGCCCCGCCATGGTCGGGGTCGGGGCCCCAACCATCACCAGACCGAGACGCTGCCGGTCGAAACAGCAGGGGCAGCCGCAACCAATCCTGGGCGGTGAAGTCGAGAACCTGAACGTCGGCGCTGAACATGTCGCGGGACGGCGGAGTATAGTGGAGCCATGCTCCCGGACCACGCTGCCGATCCGCTCACGCGCGACCTTTTGGCGTTCCTCGAGGCCGCCCCGACCCCCTATCACGCCGTCTCGGCGGTGGCAGAGCGCCTCGCCGGAGCCGGCTTTCGTCGATTTTCGGAGCGTGACAGCTGGCAATTGGCCGCGGGCGAGGGCGGGTTCGTGGTCCGCGGCGGTGGCTCGATCGCCGCCTTTCGCCAGGGCCAGAAGTCGCCGGTCGAGGCGGGCTTCGCCATCATCGGGGCGCACACCGACTCCCCCAACCTGCGGCTGAAGCCCAAGGCCGAGCTGCAGGCACACGGCTACGAGCAGCTCGCCATCGAGGTGTATGGCGGGGTGCTGCTCCACACCTGGTTGGATCGCGATCTGGGGCTCGCCGGGCGTATCGTGCTCGAGGACGGCTCGACGCGCCTGGTGCGTTTGCCCGGTGTCTTCTGTCGGGTACCGAGCCTGGCCATCCACCTGAACCGGGACGTCAACAGCGGCGGGCTAACGCTCAATGCGCAGACGCAGCTGCTACCGATCGCAGCGCTGGAAAGGGAGTCGACGGGGCTCGAGCTGTTCGAGCGCATCGCGGCCGTGGCCGGGGATGGCCTGAGCGCTGCCAGCATTCGCGGCGCCGATCTGTGCTTGTTCGACACGCAGCCGCCGACGCTGGCTGGCGCGCGCGGCGAGCTCATCCATGCGGCGCGACTCGACAACTTGACCTCGTGTCACGCCGCGCTGAGCGCGCTGCTCGCGGCCGGCAGCAGCGGTGATGCCACGCAGGTGGTCGTGCTCTACGACCACGAAGAGGTCGGCAGCGAGAGCGCCAGCGGCGCCGGCTCGGAGTTCCTGGAAAGCGTGCTGCGCAGGCTGGCAGCCGGCAGCTCGACCTCCGGCGACGGGTTTGCGCGCGCCATCGCCGGCTCGCTCTTGATCTCCGCCGACATGGCCCACGCCCTGCATCCGAACTACCCCGATAAGCACGACAAACAGCATCGTCCGCTGCTGGGCAAGGGGCCGGTGCTCAAGATCAACGTGTCGCAGCGCTACGCCACCGATGGGCCCACGGCCGCGCGCTTTCGCGCCGCCTGCGCACGCGCCGATATCGAGCCCCAGCACTTCGTGTCGCGCAACGACATGGGCTGCGGCAGCACCATCGGACCGATTGCCGCCGCAGGGCTGGGCCTGCGCGCCGTCGACGTGGGCGGACCCATGCTGAGCATGCACAGCTGCCGCGAGCTGGCCGCCGCCGCCGACGTCGCCCCCATGATCCGCACCCTGACCGCCTTCTTCGACCACTTCACGCCGCTCGACCCCGCCCTCTAGCGACCAGCTTGGCTGCCAAGCTGCAACTGCCCCTCGCAGAAACTTCCATGCCGGCCCCAGGCCACACCGTAAGACACGCCTTGGGCTACCTCCACTTGATCTCGTCGTGGCGAGAGCCTGCGAGAAAAAAATCTGGGGCGCGCGGGGACGTCAGCGGGGCGGTGGAGCGAAGCGGCTGGTGTAAGGAAACGGGTCGGGCTCGCCCGGGTCGCGGTAGTAGGCGTCGCCGAGGGGCGACAGATCGATGCCGCGCGCCTCCAGGCCCTGGTAGTCGTCGTAGCGCAGCGTGAGCACGGCGCTGGGGTGCGTCTTCGAGCGGCGCTCGAAAGCGACCTCGACCACGCTGCTCTGCTGGCTCTCG
>DATDEV010000233.1:0-4586 GCA_036522995.1 Polyangiaceae bacterium | reverse complement strand
GTGACCTCGGCCACGAACGACGCCTCGTTCCACGCCAGCGGAGTCTCCAGCCGGGCGCCGTCGATGCCGGCCGTGTCCAGCACCAGGCCCGGCGCGCCCTCGCGTTCGATGGTCAGGCCGAACAGGCGCGGCTCACCACTGCGCGGCAAGAGCAGCAGCTGACTGTCGAGCGGCGCCACCAAATCAAGGTGCGAGATGCCGGAAGGCGTGAGCGCGGGCGCTGTCTTGCGATCGACAAGCAGCCGCTGCGGACCGAGCCGCAGCTCGAAGCTCGAGCCGCTTGGCAGCTGGTACGACAGCTCGAAGCGCGCCTGCGCAGCGCCGGCAACCGGCGCGCTCGCTTGGACGCTGAAGCTGGCGCCGCCGCGCGGCACCGCGCGCGTGCCGGCGAGCCCGAAGACTCCGTCGTCTTGTGGCGCGCGACGCGCCGGCGGATCGGGATCGACGTTCCAGGCTCCGTCGCGCACGACCTTGAGCCCGTCGTGGCGATATGGGCGCGTGCCGATACGCACGAAGCCAGGACCGCCGTCGCCGAAGCGTTCGGCCAGAGCGGAGCGCACCGCGCCGCTCAAGAAGTCGGCGGCAGTGTGCGAATCGCCGAGCCAGAGCACGCGCACGTGCTGCTGGCGCGAGCGCTCCGAGAGCCCGCGCAGCGCCTCGAAGAAGCGAGCCAGCGGCCCCGGACTGCAGTGTTCGGCGCTGGGTCTTGCCAGGGCCGTAACAGTGGCTGGCTCGGCGTGCGCCAGCCGGGGGCCAACCGGCCCGGCGCCACACAGCGCAGCGCACGCTGTCGCGACCAGTAACCAGCGGCGAGCCCGCGGCGCCTTCATGCCACCGCCTCGATCGGCGTCGAAGCAACGGGCAAGTCGAGCCCGGCGCTCTTGACCAGCTGCTCGGTCTCACGCAGCACGTCGTCCAGATAATCGAGCAGCGAGGGAGCACGCAGCCCGGCGCGCTCGAGCAGGCGGTCGCCGGCGCGCGTGACCAGGGGCGGTCCTGCAGCCCACTCCGACAGCGCGCGCGAGCTTTGCTGCGACAGCCAGAAGCCTGGGCTGTTGAGCAGCATGCGTCCGAACGCGCGCGCGCCGCCGCCCAGCTCGAAGCGCTTGCCAAAGTACTGCGCGGCGCGCTGCAGCACCTCGAGCAAGCTGGGCGGATCGGGATCGGCGAAGTGGTAGGCGTGACCGCGCGTGCCGAGCACCGAGACCGCGTACAGCGCCTCGGCCAAGAAGTCCGCCGGGATGGCCTGCACGACGCGGCTCGAGCCGGGCGGCAACGGCAGCAGCGCGTCGGTAGGCGCGCTCGCCACCAGCGCCAGTAGCCGATGCAGTCCCGACGGTTTGAGTGACGTGGCCTGGCCACGCGCGCGCAGCACTTGCGGGGTACGCACGATCGAAACCGGCACGTCCGAGAGCTTGCGCGTGAGCAGCGCCTCGGCCAGCGCCAGCGCTTGGGCGGCAGACGACGGAAAGCTCTGCCCGATGCGGAGCTCCTCCTCGCTGACTGGCCCCTGGTGGTCACCGAACACGGCGCCGCTCGAAAGCAGCGTCACGCGCGTCAGCTTCTCGGCAACCTTGCACAGCTCCGCCACTTCGCGCGCCGCGCCGAGGTTGACGCGCAGGCTGAGCTCGCGGCTGGCGGTGGGATCACTGGTTTGATAAAGCGCGAACCAACGGTCCACCTGTAGCGCCAGCTCGCTGTACGTCTGACGCGACAGCCCGAGATCGATGGCGCAGGGCTCGCCAGGGATGAGTCGTAAGCGCCGGTGCTCGCTGCCATTTCCGGCGAGCAGCCGCGCCGACGCCTCGAGCTCGCTCGGCGGCACCACCAGCCAGATCGCGATCTCTGGCTCGCGCTCGAGCAAGACCTGCAGCAGCGCCTGGGCGCGGCCGCCCGGAAAGCCCGTGACGAGCACGACTTCGTCACCGAAGCGCTCGCGCAGCCTTTCGGCTGCGGCGGGCGCGGCTCCCGATGCGTCGCTCGTCACCCTCACTTTGTAGCCTGGTCTGCGCAGTCGGCCAAACTCGGACCGCGCTCGGCCGCCGGGCTAGCGAAAACTAGCGGCCAAGGCGCGGAGCGCCCCCGGGGCCGCCTCCAGCGTGACCGCCACTCGCTCGCCGCGCTTGCCGAACGAGAGCAGGACCTGCTCGTCCATCAGGGGCTTGCTGCGCACCTGACGGCTCGTCCCGAGCAGCAGGCCGGCCTCGATGTAGAGCGCGGCCGCGACGGTGCCCCCCCGCTCGCTCTGGCTGCGCGTGAGCCAGTTCGACTCGCCCAGGCGCGGCCCCTCCGCAAGCGCCGCCGGGCCGAGCTTGGGGTCCGGCGAGACGACCACGTGGCCGACCCCCTCCCGCGCTTCCCAAGCCAGCCGCAGCTCCGTGGGGAGTGGCAGGCCTGGACTGCGCGCCGCCGCGAGCAAGCTCAGTCGCGCTCGCGACAGACCGGCGGCAGGTTTGCCCAGTGTCAGCCTGGGCCGCCCGATCGTGCCGGCGAGCCAATTGTCGACGGCCGGTAGCTCGACCAGACCGAGCGCTGCGCTGACAGCGCTCGAGAAGGCGTCGGCATCGGTGACCTCGCAGGCCACGACCAGCGCTGGTGCCGGCGCATCCACGACGCCGATCACGGTGGCGCCGCTGCGAGCACGAGCGAGCGCATCGAGCGTTTTGGTCAGGCGCGCCGCTTGCTGCGGCTGCAGGCGCTCACCGAAGAGTCGCGCAGCTCCCGCTCCGACAGCCGACTCGCCGTCCTGCGCCGCGCTGTCCCTCACGAGCAAGGCTGCCCGCGTACTTGCCGGAAGCGCCAGCAGCGGCGCGAGCGACCCAGTTACCAGCTCGCTTGCGAGCAGCGCCGCCGGACCATCGGCCCCTGGCGCGAGCGACAGCTCGGCTCGCAAGCGATCTGCCTCGGGCACCACTTCCAGGACGAGCTCGCGCGCGCTTTCCAGCACGCCGAGCCCCGACTCGACGACACTGTCGATTCCGCTCAGCAGCACCTCGGGATCTGCAAAGTCCGGCGGACGCCCCTTGGCTTCGCGCTCGGCGCGATCGCGCGCTGCCAGCGCCGCGCGACGAGCTTGCCAGGCCTGACGCAGCACGCCAGCGATCGAGCCAGAAACCACCTGTTCGCCGGCCCGCAAGCGCAACCCGACCTCGCTGGACGCGCGCCGCGGCAACGACTCGGCGACGAAGCGCCCGGCCAGTGTCAGCGCCTCGACGCGCGTGGCCAGGAGCAGGTAGTTGCCCGACACGCCGAGCGCACCGTTGAACTCGGGCGCGCCCGGAGCGGGCAGCAGGCGCACGAGCCGAGGCCCGAGCTCCAGGCGGCGCAGCTTGGCCGCGTCACCCAAGGTGAGCGACGCCACGAGCTCCGCTCCGCTCACCACGTGCATGCCGATCACGACGTCCGGCTCGCTGCTGCCCTCGCGCGCCAGGAGCGCGCCGACCATGGGCAAGGCCTCGTCCAGGTTGCCTGCCGCGGCGGGCGGCAGGGACAAGCTCGTGGCCAGCAGCACCGGCAGACTGCTCGGGAGCACCTGCGCGACGTCTCCACCCAGCTGCCGCAAGCGCTGCCAGGTCTCCCTGGGATTGCCGATGCTCAGCTCCGCCAGCAGCTCTTTCGGAGCAGGCACCGCAGCCTCGGCCGCAGTCGCGGACGCGGCTGCACCCGGGCCGTCCTTCGAACGGCAGCCGGGCTCTGTCGCGAGCACGAACGCGAGCCAGGTCGCCAGCACTGAGGACGCGAGCCGCAAAGTGTGGCTCTCAGAACGGGATGTCGTCGTCGCCGCCCCCGGCGCCACCGCCACCGCCACCACCGCCACCGCCACCGCCACCACCGTAGTCCTGATCGTCGTAGCCGCCGCCACCGCCGCCAGCCGGCGCGTCGTAGTCGTCGCCGCCGCCGCCGCGAGCACCGCCGCCGCCACCCGATCGAGCGCCGCCGCCGCCACCACCGCCGCTGCCAGCCAAGATGATGTTATTGGCGACTACCTCGGTCTTGTAGCGCTTGTTGCCCTCTTTATCGTCGTAGCTGGAGGTGCGGAGCCCGCCCTCCACGAACAAGCGCGAGCCCTTGGTCAGGAACTTGCTGAGCGCCTCGGCCCGCTTGCCCCAGACCACGACGCTGTGCCATTCGGTGCGCTCCTGACGCACCTTATTCTTGTCGAGGTAGGTCTCGCTGGTGGCCAGCCGCAGCTTCAGCACCGACTGCCCGCCGGACGTCACGCGGAGCTCCGGATCCGCACCAAGATTCCCCATCAACAACACGCGATTCAGTCCTTCGGCCATTTCGGGTTCCTTTGAACAGAGCCTTGTCCGCGGACCCCGCTGGCGTCAAGCAAGGGCGGACATTGAATGGCAGCGGTGCTAGCCGGCGCTGGTGTCTGTCTCGTGTGTTTGCGGGGCCCGACCCGCAAACGCTGGCGGCTGTCGGCGTTTGTCGCGCGCTGCGCCTTATCGGGGGGCTTGGCTAGCCGGCGCTGACGCCACGCTGGACGGCAACGCCAGAGTCGAGCTCGGCGAGCAAGGCTGCGACCTCGCCGCGGATTTCCAGGAGCCGCGAGCGGAGCGTGACGCTCTTTTGCGCTTCCT
>DATDEV010000232.1:0-2532 GCA_036522995.1 Polyangiaceae bacterium | reverse complement strand
GTGCCCGACCTGGACCGCAGCGACAAGCGCAAGAACGACTGAACGGGACTGCTCGGCTCAGGCCAGCGTCCAGTACAGACCGAGCACGACGTTAGCCGCCAGCAGCGTCCGCTGCGACAGTTGCAGGCGGCGCGGCGTGAGCCGACTACCCAGCTTGCCGACCGTTCTACTCTATCGTTTTGATACGTGGGGGTTATCAGCGGCTTCGGCCTGCTCGCCCCCGAGCTCGTCTGCTTCGGCGTCGATCGACACACGCTGGCGTGGCGCCGGGCCGCGCGCGGCTTCGGCGGTTGGCGGCGTGAAGGAGGCATCGTCGCTAGCCTCGCGCTCCAGCTCTGCCGGCGTGGCTCCGCCCATGAGCTGGTAGCGGATGTGCTCGCCGGCGCGCTCCAGGCCGCGCTGGCCGATACGCCCGAGCTCGCTCATGCGCCGAGCACGCTCTTGCATGCGGCTCCCCACGAGCACGCTGAGCAGCGTGAACAGCGTCGGCAGCAGCACTTGGAACAGCGCGAACGTCGCGACCGAGGCGACCCGGAGCGCCATCAGGATGAAGAGCCCCAGCACGATGCCGGGCGGCACCGGCCGTCCGGGGCGATGCCAGTGGTCGGAAGCGCCGTGCGCGCGGCGCGCGCGGCGCCCGTAGCGCTCGGCGCGTCGAGCCTCGCGCTTCGCTTCCCGGTGCGCTGCTCGTACCGTTCGGCGCGTCGCTTCGTCGGGCGCCTCGTACCAGTCGCGCTCGCTGCCCGGCCACTTGCCCTCGGCCTCGGCCTCGAGACGGGCTCGGCGCGCGCGCTTGGCGGCTTGCGCCGTGCTGGGCTCGTTCGCGTTCTGCTCGGGACCGAGGCCGTTTCGGCTGAGCGCAGCTGCGACCGAGCTTTCACGGCGATCGGGATCGGGCTCGAGCATGCTGCGCAGCGCGCCGATCAGCCGGCGATCGGCGTGCCCGCGCAGCGCTGCGTCGACGTCGATGGCCAGGCCCTTGTGCGGCAGGTCCTCCGGCTCGTTGCCGGTGAGCAGGCACAGCGCCGTCGCGGCCGTCGCGTAGACGTCGCTGGCGGGCGCGGCGCGGCCCTGGAATTGCTCCGGCGCCATGAAGCCGAAGGTGCCGACGACGGTGCTGCCGCCCTCCGGCTTCAGTCGATCGCGCACCGAGCCGAAATCGACGAGGCAGTACGAGCCGTCGGGTCGCAGGATGACGTTGCCCGGCTTGATGTCGCGGTGGACGATCGGTGGTGCGTGGCCGTGCAGGTAGCGCAAGCATTCGCCCGTCTCGCGCAAGAAGCGCAGCACCTGCTGCTGGTCGAGCGCTGCGCCGCGCTTGCGGCGCTTGGCCAGGGACTCACCTTCGACCTTCTCCATCACCAGGTAGAGCGCGCCGTTCTCCTCGAAATGCTCGATGTAGCGCGGCAGGTTGGGGTGGCTGAGTGAGGCCAGCACGTTGGCTTCGCGCTCGGCCAGCTCGACGTCCTTCCACGACTTGGCGCCGCGGATCGTGAAGCGCTTGATGGCGACGAGCCGCCCGACGCGCTTGTCGACCGCTGCCAGCGTTTCGCCCTGAGAGCCGGAGCCCAGCACACCCACCACGCCATAGCGGCCATCGCGCACCACCTCCGCCGGCCCGGCGGCGGGGCCTTCGACCGGCGCTGCGTCGAGCAAATGCGGACTCTTGGGGCCAAGGGCCGTCATCGGCCCGCCCCGCACACGTCAGCCGGTGTTTCGCATGCCCTGCGCAATGCCATTCAGCGTGGTCCCCAGCGCCTGATCCAGCAAGGGGCGATCGGGATGATCTTCGGGCAGGTGACGCTTCTTTTTGAGCAGGCTGACCTGGAGCAGGCACAACGGATCCACGTAGGGATTGCGAAGTCCAAGAGAACCTTGCAAAAACCGGTGATCGGCGAGCAGGTCGCGGCCGCGAATGGCGTTCAGGCAACGCACGGTCCGCAAGAAGTCCCGCTCGATTTCCGCGGTGATCTCCTGGTTGCCGCCCAGCTCGCGCACGTAAAGTTTTGCGATGTCGAGGTCGGCCTTGGCGCAAACCATCTCCAGCTTGTCGAGCAGGTCGCCGAAGAAGGGCCAGCTTCGCGCCATCTCCTTGAGCAGTTGCTCGCCGCCCGGCTCCTTCATCATGGTTTCGAGGGCCGCGCCGGCGCCCAGCCAGGCCGACACCATCAGGCGCATCTGCGTCCAGCCGAAATTCCAGGGGATGGCACGAATGCCCGCCATGGTGCCGGCGCCGCGCTCGCGGTAAGCGGGGCGCGACCCGAAGTGTACGTGAGTCAGCTCACGCACCGGGGTGGCCGTCAGGAACAGCTCGAACACTGCAGTTTGGTCGTGCACCAAACGCCGGAAGGCAACGCGCGACTGCTCGCTCAGCTGCTCCATGGCGGCGCGGAAGCGCTCCTCGGTGCCGCTCGGCACGCCCTCACGCCAGTCGGAGAAGTGAGCCATGATGGTGCCGGTCAGCATCACCTCCAGGCTGCGCTCGGCGATCGACGGCAAGCCAAACTTCTGCGAGATGATCTCGCCCTGCTC
>DATDEV010000231.1:0-5029 GCA_036522995.1 Polyangiaceae bacterium | reverse complement strand
CTCGTTGAGCGCGGCGGCCACGGGGGCAAGCTTGGGATTGTCACGAATGGCCTGCAGCAGGCTGGCCATGGCCGCCAGATAGCGCTCCCGGTCGATCTCGCCCCGCACCAGCTGCAGCCGCAAGAACACCCCCGCCGTCTGCGCTACGTCACACAGGCAGTAATCGCGTACCTCTTGAATCCGACCGGCGTGAACCATCGGCCCCACGTCCTTACCGTCGACCCCCACCTTGCCGGGCATGCCGCACAGCTTGGCGATCACGTCGAGCTTGGCCGATTTGGTCGCGCCAAAGTCCGCGATGTAGTCCATCAGGTCGAGGTGCCCGTCCGCGGTGAAGCGGTAGCGCACGTCGCGCGAGTGGTAGTAGTGCCGAAACGTGACGCCGTAGCGAAGGCAGCGGGTAGCGATTACCGGCAAGTCGAAGCCGCGGCCGTTGAACGTGACCAGGCAAGGCCGTCGCTCGTCCAACAGCCGAGCGAAGTCGTGCAGCATGCCCGGCTCGTCCTTGCCGTCGGCCAATACCGCGATGCGGCGTACCTGGTAGGTCGAGTCGAACAGCAGCGCCCCGATGACCACGATCTTGTGGTGGGGTGGGGCTGGCAGCCGCTCCACGTCCCCCGACTGCGCGATAGGCAGCTCGGGGTCGAGGACCGTCTCGATGTCCAAAACGAGGAACGAGGCCGCCATGACCAAGGCACAGCATCGGTGCCGTCCCGCGCCGGGTCAAGGCGGCCACTTTTCATCCGTCCCCCAAACCCCCGTAGCCCTTGAGCAAACCCAAACCAGAACACCCGCGTTTGGGGCTGGGGACCCAAACGCCACGCGACCGACAGCCGCGAACCGTTTGGATTTACTGAAGTTTTGGCCGACTTGACAGCCGGTCCGCGCCGTGGTCGGGTAGCCGGCAAGCGTCACGGTTTTGCCCCGAGCTGGGGCCAGCTGCCGCCTTTGGGGCAGGCGGCTCGTGGTTCCCCCCGGCGGAGCAGAACCAGTCCGGCGCGAAAGATTTCTATCTCGCGTGAAAAGCGCTTCGTCCGAGGGACATGTCCAAAAACACATTGGTCATCAATTGCGATATTCGTGAAACGCGTGTTGCGCTGATTGAACAGGGGGTCATTGCCGAGTTGCAGATCGAACGCGCTGCGGCGCGTGGGACGGTCGGCAACATCGTGCTGGGTAAGGTCACCCGCGTGCTGCCCGGCATGCAGGCTGCGTTCATCGACGTGGGCCAGGAGCGCGCCGCGTTTCTGCACGTCGAGGATCTGATTCGGCCCGACGACTTCGAAGCCTACCTGTCGGGCGGCCACCGCCACGAGGACGGCGAGAGCTTCAAGGGCGACGGTGGCAAGCGCTTCGGTGCCGCCAAGCCCGCCGTCGAGTCGGACGACGACGAGGATGACGACGACAGCGCGCCGGTTGCTGCTGCTGCGGCTGCCATCCCGGCCGGAAGCCCTGCTCCGGAGGGTACCGAGCCCGAGGGCGACGACGAGGACGACGACGACGAGGACGACGACGACGAGGATGACGACGACGAGGATGACGACGACGAGGATGACGACGACGAGGATGACGAAGAAGAAGAAGAGGAAGAGCAGGAAGAGCCCGACGACGAGCGCGACCAGAGCCGCCGCGAAGAGGGCGTAGCGCGCGCCGACGAGGGCGGCGGCTCGACCGAGGGCGCAGCGCGAGAAGGCGCCGGCGATCGAGGCAAGCGTCGACGTCGGCGTCGCAAGCGCGGCGGCGAGCGTACCGCCGAGCGCCCTGCCGAGCGCGGCGCGCGCGAGGCCCGCCCGGCGCAACCGCAGCAAGCGCGCGGTGGCGATCGCCCGCGCGAAGGCTCCTCACGTCGTGACCGGGATCGTCGCGGTGGTAGCGGCGGTGGCGGTGAGCGGCGCGGCAGCGGCAAGCAGCAAGCGCGCGGTTCACGCTCGGTGCCGATCACCGAGGTCGTGAAAGAGGGCGACGAGGTCATCGTGCAGATCTCCAAGGAGCCCATCGGCACCAAGGGTGCGCGCGTGACCAGTCACGTTTCGCTGCCAGGTCGCTACGCGGTGTACTTGCCGACGGTCGAGCACGTGGGCGTCTCCAAGCGCATCGGCTCGGTGCGCGAGCGCACTCGTTTGCGCGAGGTGGTCGATCAGATGAAGCCGCCGAAGGGTGGCCTGATCGTGCGCACGGTCGCCGAGGGCCTGACCAAGAAGTCGCTCAAGGCCGACATCGGCTACCTGGTCAAGGTGTGGGAGGAAGTCTCGCGTAAGAAAGACGAGGGCGGCAAAGCACCGACCTTGCTCTACGCCGAGCTCGATCTCGTACTGAAGACGGCGCGCGACCTGTTCACCGACGAGATCGAGAACATCGTCATCGACGACAAGGAGCAGTACGCCCGGCTGGTGCGCTTCGTCGAGATGTTCATGCCCGAGCGCGTGAAGGACATCGAGCTCTACACCGGCGACGAGCCGATCTTCGACGCCTACGGCATCGAGGACGAGATCGCGCGCGCGCTGAGCCGCAAGGTGCCGCTGTCGAGCGGCGGCCACCTGATCATCGATCAAGCCGAGGCCCTGACCGCCATCGACGTCAACACCGGCCGCTACGTCGGCAAGGGTAGCCAAAACCTCGAAGAGACCGCGCTCAAGACCAACCTAGAGGCCGTGGAAGAGATCGCGTATCAGCTGCGCTTCCGCAACATCGGCGGTCTGGTGATCCTGGACTTGATCGACATGGACGTGGCTCAAAACCGCGAGAAGGTGTGGCGCCAACTCGAGGGGCAGCTGGCCAAGGACAAGGCCAAGACGACCATCAACCGCATCAGCGAGCTTGGTCTGATCGAGATGACGCGCAAGCGCACGCGCGAAAGCCTCACGCGTACGATGCACGAGACGTGCTTCTACTGTGACGGCACCGGACAGATTCAGTCACGCACCACCATCGCCTATGAAATCCTGCGCCAGCTGCGGCGCGAGCGGCACACGCTGCCCGGCTACTCGGTGATCGTGAACGCGCACCCGGCCGTCATCGACCTGATGCAAGGCGAAGAAAAACCGGCCGTGGTCGAGGCCGAAAAGCGCTACATGCGCCGCATCGAGTTCAACCCGCGGCGCGAATACCACATCGAGCAGTTCGACCTGCAGGGCAAGTAAACCCATGGAGACTGGTCGAAAAGACGAGCGTCTTACCATCAACAAAGAGTTCGACTCTTTCGACCAGTTCATTCAGGAATACGTCACCAACGTCTCGGCCAGCGGCGCCTTCATCAAGACCTCGACGCCGCTGCCGATCGGCTCCGAGGTAACCCTGCGCTTCACGGTGGTGATGGACGACGTCGAGGTCATCGAGGGCATCGGCGAGGTCGTACGCGTCGAAAGCGATCCACCCGGCATGGGCGTCGTGTTCAAAAAGCTCTCCAAGTACTCGGAGAAGCTGATCCAAAAGCTGCTCTCCAAATCCTGACGGCGTGCTCGTCACCGAGCGCCGGTGAAGGTTCACACCCGCCTGACCGAACACGGGGCGGGCGCAATAACTGCGAGTAAGTGCGGGCACTTACGCCCTAATCGCACATCCAGCTCTCGATAGTCGTGCTGGGCGACTTGCCCACCGCAGCTATTCAGCCTAGATCCCGCGCCCCCATGTACCTGTCCACCAAGAAGCCCCGCAAGACCGACCGCAAGCGTTCGATCCGTCACCGCGCCAAGGTGAAGGCGAAGAATCGCACCCGTCGCGGCCGCGTCAACGCCAACAACTGATTCGCGCTGGGGCCCGACTCGCTCGGGCTAAAGCTGCGCAGCGCCACACCACGGAAGCTCCATAGCGTCTCCACGCTGACTCCCCGGGCGCTGCGCGCGGCTGTGCGTTCCTATCCCAAGGAGGAACGCTGATGTCTGCTACTACTTGGCTCGCTTACTTCGAAGGCAACGCGCGCTGCGATCGACGGGCAGTCGCGAGCTTGTGCTCGGAGGTGCCGGCTGCGCTGCGCGCACCGCTCGCGCTTTCGCTCGGTCGATTTCAACTCGGTGAAGCGGCCGGCGGTCGTATCCACGACGAGATGAACGCACCGGTCAGGGGGCTGGGCGCGGCCACACGCCGCTCGGTGCAGCTCTACATCGAAGAGGAGTGGCGACACGCGCGCGAGCTAGCCACGATCATCGAAGCGCTCGGCGGCAAACTGCAGACAGCGCACTGGACCAACGGCGCTTTCACCGCGTGCCGCCGGCTGCTGGGGCTGCGTACCAAAATGATGACGCTGGCCATCGCGGAGGTGGTCGGCATCGTCTACTACCGCGCGCTGGCTCGCGGCGTCGGCAGCCCCGCCCTCGGGAGCTCGCTCGAGCTCATCGCGAGCGAGGAATCGCGGCACCTCGATTTTCAAGCAGCGTTCTTCGAGCAGCAGCTGGCGCTGACTCCTGCGCCGTGGCGCACGGCTCGGCGCTGGCTGCTGCGCGGATGGATGGGCGCAATCCTGACGGCAGCGCTGCTGGTGCTGTGGCTCGACCACGGCGCGCTGCTGCGCCGGGTCGGCGGTGAGGCGTGGACGCTGGCTCGAGCGTCGTGGCAGGAGCTGGCGCGGCGCCGGTTCCTCGCGCAGCCGCGGCTTTCTCCGTTGCCCCAACCAAGCTATGCCTTGACGCATGAGCGATGAGCCCGGGCCGTCGTCGGAGGAAGCCTCGACTGCGGCTACGGCCGCGCTACCGCGCCTCGCGGTGAGGATTCGCTACTGCACGCAATGCCGCTGGCTCGCGCGCGCCACGTGGCTGGCTCAGGAGCTTTTGACGACGTTCCCGGTCGAGCTCGAGCTCACCCTCGAGCCCGGCTTCGGAGGCGTGTTCGAGGTGGAGCTCGAAGGCGCAGTGATCTTCTCACGCGCCGAGCGCCGCCGCTTTCCGGAGCCCAAGGAGCTCAAGCAGCGCATCCGGGATCGAGTCGATCCCGAGCGCTCGCTGGGTCACAGCGACCGCGAGTAATCTCACTCGAAGCGACTGGCCCAGACGCCGAGCGGGTTGCCCCAAACCAACACCACGTTGCCCGAAGGATC
>DATDEV010000230.1:0-3224 GCA_036522995.1 Polyangiaceae bacterium | reverse complement strand
TGCACTCCTTCGACGGCGCCGCGCGCATTGGCGTCCGCTTCCAACACCACTCGGGCCGCACGCTGCGCACGCTCACCGAGTTGCTCGAAGCCGAAGCGTATCACTAGCGGACGACGCGCCGGGCGGCTCCAACGCGACGTCCTGTGCTACCGTGGTAGCATCATGAGAAAGCGCGAAGGGCTCACTGAAAAGATCAGTGTCTCACTGAAGCGCAGCGACCTCGCGTCTCTAAAAAAACGCGCCAGGCGTCTCTACGCTGGGAACGTCTCGGCGGTCATCGCGGAGCTTGCCGCCGATGCCGCACTCCTCGAGGGGATGCACGAGCTCGTCAGCTGGTTGGGAGGGCCCTCTCTCACCGATGCCGAACGCAAGGCGCTTGACCAGGAATGGACCAGGCCGACTCGAGCCCCAAAGCCCCCGCGCAAGAACCGTAAGGCGGCATGAAGAACGGCATCACGTTCGACACGGGAGCGCTGATTGCGCTCGAGCGGCGAGGACAGCGAGCACGCAAGGTCCTTGAAAGGGCTACGGAGCAAAAGATTCGCATTACGGTCCCCGCACCCGTCGTCACCGAGTGGTGGCGTGGTCGAAACGATGTTCGCGAACGCATCCTCGCTGGTGTGCGAATCGAGCCGCTTTCGGACAGCCTCGCGAAGATCGCAGGCGAAGCACTCGCCGCGACGCGAGGCGCAACGGCAATCGACGCCATCGTCATGGCCTCCGCCGCCCAGCGTGGTGACGTCGTCTACACCACTGACGTATCGGACCTCCAACGGCTTGCGAGCCATTTTCGGACCGTCAGAGTGCTGGGTATAGGCTGACTAGATCGGCGGCAGGCCGCGCAGCACGCGGTCGTGATGGAGCAGCATTTCGTAGACGGCGGGGCCGCGGTTGAAGGGGTAGTCGTGCGGCCCCGGCACGACCAGCAGCTGATGCGGCACTCCGGCTTGCTTCATGGCCGCGCTGATGGCCTTGGTCGAAGCCAGGAAGTAGTCGCCGTCGCTCGTCAGCAGCCGAAACGACAGCGCCGGATTCTTCTGGCGCGCCAAGAGCGCGCGCTGCGCGACGGCGCCGGCGTTGTCGAGATCGAACGCCGGCTGCAGGCCGCCGACCGCCGCGAACGCCTCGGGGCTGCGCAGCGCGATCGAAAGCGCCGCGCGTCCGCCCAGGCTGATGCCGTCGATGCCGGTCGTTTGCGGCGTGCCGATGGTCGGCGTTTCGCGGCGCGCCCGCGGCAAGAGCTCGTCGAGCACGAACTTCGCAAGCGGCGGGATTTTCGAGAACGGCTCGTCGCCGCGCAGCACGTCGGGCGTGTAGGAGTTGACGATCACCAGGCCACGGTACGGCTGCTCCGCGAGCGCGGCGTTCAGCTTGGCGAGCCGCGCGCCGTCGGCGAAGCCCTGCAGGTCCGCAGCGGTCAGTGGCGGATGCTGCAGCCGCTCGATCGCTCGCAGCAGTCCGTAGTCATCGATCCAGCCGCGCGCGCCCTTCACCGGCCCCTTGCGCGCCTCGCCCATGCCGTGAAACGTGATCAGCACCGGAAAGCGCTCGTCTGCCGCTCGCTCGGGCACGACCACCACCGCGTTCATCGGCCCGACCGGCGTGTCGGCGTAGCTCCAGGTGATTTCACTCTGCGGCAAGGCTGCGGGCACGCTGCCCGCGGCCGAGCCCGAGCTCGAGCTCGTGGGCGCAGTCGCCACGAGCGTGGCCGCCGACGCCACGCCTTCACCCGGCGGAGCAGCCTTGGAGCAGCCGCCCAGCGCTGCCACCGCGAGCAGCGGCCCTAGCCCGAGGCGCAGCTCAGAACGCATCTTTCATCGCCCGAAGAGCGGCCAGCACGGCTTGCGGCGAACGATCGCGCGCCAGCCGCTCGCTCACGCTCTCCACCACGTCCTTTTCGGCGACGCGCAGGAACGGATTGGTACGCCGCTCTTCGGCCAGCGTGCTGGGCAGGGTCGGCCTTCCCTGCTCGCGCTGCGCCTCTGCCCACGCAAGCTTGCTGGTGATGTCAGCGTTGTCCGGCTCGAGCACGTGGGCGAAGCGCAGGTTGTTCACGGTGTACTCGTGGCCGCAGTAGATGCGGGTGTCATCGGGCAGCGCACCGAGGGTCGTGTTCAGCGAACAGTACATCTGCGCGGGCGTGCCCTCGAATAGCCGCCCGCAGCCCGCTGCAAACAGCGTGTCGCCGGTGAACGCAGCGCCTTCGGCCACGTAGGCCAGCGCGCCCAGCGTATGCCCGGGAATGTGCAGCGCCCTGACCTCGACGCCAGCGACAGCGAACTGTGCTCCGTCATCCAGCTCGTCCGTCTGTCCCGGAATGCGTCCACGATCGGAGCGGTGCCCGAACACGCGCAGCTCCGGATAGCGCGACAGCAGTCCCTGGTTGCCGCCCACGTGATCGTGATGATGGTGCGTCGTCAAAATGGCGACCGGCGTGAGCCCCAATCGGCCGAGCCCCGCCAGCACCGGCGCCTCCTCACTCGCGTCCACCACCAGCGCTTCCGCCCGGCCCGGCTGATGCACCAGGTAGGCGTAGTTATCGCGCAGGCAGGGCACCAAATGAACGTCCACGCCCCAACCATACCCCCAGCTCACCGCCCCCGCGCGTCAGCCGCTTCGCCCCTCGCGCGGCGCACAAAACCCACCCAAACCCGCCAAAGCCTTGACGTCTCCACCCACCCCACGGCATATGCACCCTCCCTCGCGCCCCTAGCTCAGCTGGATAGAGCGACGGCCTCCGGAGCCGTAGGTCAGTGGTTCGAATCCACTGGGGCGCACAACTGGTTTTCTGACGCGGAATCTGGGGTATCCTTCGTGCGTGGCCTCTCAACCCGCACCCGCAACGCACGACGATCTAGTACGCGCCCTTGCGAATCTCGGCGAGAGCGAACGCCGCGAAGTGGTTGCTGCCGCTGAGCGGGCAGCGCGTCGGCAAAAACCTCATGTCGTTGCATCGTGGCGCTCGATCCATGCAGCAATCGGCGTGGTTCGTGGCGCGCCGGCCGACGCAGTAGGCGACACTGACGAACTCTACGATGGCTGAGGTCGTTCTCGACGCCAACGTCATCGTTGCGTTGCTCTACGCCGACGATTCGCTGCACCAGCGTGCCGTTGATCTCACGACGTGACTCGAGGGCGAAGAGCACAGCATCGTTCTTGTCGACTTCCTCGTGTTCGAGGCGTTGTCCGTTCTCTGTCGGCGTGCCGCAGCGGAAGACGGCACC
>DATDEV010000229.1:0-11230 GCA_036522995.1 Polyangiaceae bacterium | reverse complement strand
GTTGGGGCTGGGGCCCCAACGACCACGAGACGAGACGAGACAGACGCTCACGCGCGTCATGGCGTCGGCTCCGAAGGTTGCTACATTGGTAGTATGCGGCTCCTGTATCCTCTGATAGCCGCCGCAGCGGCGACGATGTTGACCACGGCCTGTGGCGCATCGGCTCCGGCACCCGTCAAAGCACCGCCCCGTTCAATTGACGTCGAAACCAGGGTTCAAACCCCACGTCGGCGCGATCTGCCTCCCGCGCTGGTCGCTCCACCGCCTGCCTATGGCAACAAGATCGTCATGGCGAAGCGCGAAACGATTTCGACGCGACAGTAGCAGTGAAGCGCTGATTCCAACGGTGCGAGAAAACCTAGACGCGAAGCCGAGCGCGAGGGTGTCCGTGCCCATTTCGTCGCGGTGACGCTCGGATGAATCAAAGGGAGGCGGGGAGCCCTGAAGTTTTGGGGGCGCGCCCAGGCTTGTCGAGCGACTACGTCCACTCCGCCGTTCGTCGCTGTGAAACCCAACAAAAATCTCCCCGCCTCCTCGCCACCCTGTTGATTCCTAATCCCGGCAGGCGACGGCCGCCGCCTTGTACTTGTCGTTGGCGTCCTTCAGCTGGATCTCGAAGGACTTGAACTTGTCCTTGGCGAAGTAGCCGTCGAAGGCGGTGTTGGCCTTCTGCTGCGCGGGAACGGCGGTGTTCCAGGTGATCATACCGTAGGCAAACGAGCTCGCCAGCATCTCCGCCTGCTTCTCGAGCGTGCTCCAGGCGTCCACGTGGGCGCCCTTCTTGTCGGCTGGCACCTCGTCGAGGCCAATGGCGGGCGCGATCTTGTTCTTGGCGGCGCTCTCGTTGACGGCCTTCCAGGCGTCCGAGGCAGCGTTGCGCGCCTTGACGCAGGCCGCCTCGTCCTTGCATGCGGGGGCGAGGAGCAGGCTGACTGAGCACACCACCAAGACACGCATCGGCTGAAGCGGCATCACGTACCTCCTAATTTCTTCGTGATTCGACCCCCCGCCGGTCGACGCGCGAACCTTACCTCCATAACTGCAAGCCGGGACGTTCCCCCACCAAACCGGCGTTTTTTCGCTGGTTCGCCGTCCGGATTCCCGCCGGAGCCGGGCGTGGGCGACCGCTCAGTCGAGCCGCGGCACCTTCGCCTCGGATAACGGATTGCAGTGCGGCAAGAGATCGGAGACGCTAGGCGTGACTTAGCGAAGACCCGAGTCGGGCAAATGGTTCAGGCGTCAAAGCACCCCCCGCCGTTAGGGCACGGCACCGTCGTCAACGATCGCTACGAGATCCGGCAGAGCCTTGGCAAGGGCGGCATGGGCGAGGTGTTCCTGGCCTACGACCGCAGCACCCAACAGCCGGTGGCGCTGAAGGTCGTCAGGGAAGAGTCGCGTATGCCTGGCGACGACGAGGCGCTGCGGCAAGAGCTGCTCCTCGCCCGCTCCGTGAGCCATCCCAACGTGTGCCGCGTCCACGATCTCGCCCCCAGTCCTTGGGGTCCGATCCTGGTGATGGAGCACATCGCCGGGCAGACGCTGCACACGCACATTCGCCGGCGCAAGGCGCAGGGCGGCTACACCGCCGACGAGTTTCGCAAGATCGCCAGCGAGGCCTCGGCCGGGCTCGCGGCGATTCACGCGCAAGGTCTCGTGCACGGGGACCTCAAGCCCGGCAACGTGATGGTCACCAACGATCGCGCCATCATCCTCGACTTCGGTTTCGCTCAGGAACGCGCTCGCTTGAGCGCGCGTCGCCCGGGCGCGCC
This sequence comes from Polyangiaceae bacterium, assembly GCA_036522995.1. GTDB lineage: Bacteria > Myxococcota_A > Polyangia > Polyangiales > Polyangiaceae > PMG-095. The sequence continues at coordinate 9,461 of DATDEV010000229.1, read as the reverse complement.
CCCCGACGGCGGCACGCCGAACTACATGGCGCCGGAGCGGCTGCGCTCGGGTGGCGCGAGCCCCGAGGACGACATGTACGCGCTCGGCCTCACGCTCTGGGAGATGTGGACCTGCCGCGTTCCGGAGCCAGGTTATCGCCCGCGGGCAAAGCCCATGCGCTCGCAGATCATGTTCGATGTGCCCTCCGGGCTCTCGGTCGACGAGGTGAAGCAGATTTTTCGCTGCCTGGGCGACGATCCGAGCGCGCGGCCGAGCGCACGTCATTTGCGCTTCTTCAATCCCAGCTCGCTCACCACGAGCCAGGTGCAAATCCCGCGCGAGCGCATCAACCCTGGCGCTCCGCCCGGGCGCTCTTCGAGCGAGGCCTTCGCGCCGGGCGGCCAATCACTGCTCGTGACGTACTGCACCAATGCGCCCGACGCCGCCGGCATGATGTTCTCGCTCGAGAAGCCGCTGATCACCATCGGCCGCCGCGCTGGCCAGGACATCGTCATGCCCGAAGCGACCGTCTCCGGCGCTCACGCGGTGCTGCGCTGCCAGAATGGCTCCTGGACCATCGAAGACGTGGGGAGCACCAACGGCACCTACGCCGACCACAGCTACGAGCGCAAAAAGACGGTGGCCGTGCTGCACGGCGCGGAGCTTCAGCTCGGTGAGTCCCGCGTCAAGCTGGTCAGCTTTCAAGATCGCTCGCCGCAGCACGAGCGCGCGCGCGCCTACTTGCTGCGCCGCGACGGTTTGACCGGGCTCTATCAGCGCGACGAGATGGTGCGTGCGGTCGAGGAGGAGCGAGGGTTCGCCGAGTGGTCCAACGCCCCGCTGGCGATTGCGCGCTATCATATCCGCGGTCCGAACCGCCACGTCAGCGATCGCCCCACCATCCTGGAGATGCTGGCGCTGCGTCGCGCAGCGCAGCGCGTGCTCGAGCTGACCGAAATGCTGCTGCTCAGCCTGGTGCCGGCGACTGCGGGTCGCACCGGGCCACTCAAGTTTGCCGTCGCCATGACCGGACCGAGCCTCGAAGAGGCGCGCAACGTCGTCGAGCAGGTGGTTTCGCAAGTGCAAGGGTTGATGCCCGAAGCGCTCGACCTGGCAGCCACCCTCGTCCGAGCAGAGCCTGGCCAGAACGTCCACGCTTTGCTCGACGACTGATTCGCGAGGCGCGGCGATGGCCGGACCGCCGTCTCGTCATTCATTTCCCTCCGTGCCAGGCGAGCCGCGCGTGCGCCGGCTGGGGATAGGCTCGAGCGGCGGCGGCGATCGCCCTTTGCGCGCTCAGGTCATCGTGGCCCTGGTGTGCGTCACGATGCTCATCGCGGTGCCGCTGTATCTGTGGCGCAAGCCTTCGACCAAGCTGGCCGCGCCTCCGCCCAGTGCGAGCAGCTCGGCCGGTGCGGGACCGCAGGCGGTGCCCAAGGCGTCGAGCGCGCCCGCGCCCGCGGCGGTCACGCCTCCGCGGCTCACGCTCGGCCCGATCCAAAAGGTGCGTTGTGGCTCGTCCGCCGCTGCGGCTCCCAACGAGGGCACGCTCTGCGACTCGCTCGGTCCGATCGAGGAGGCGTTCAAGAAGGCCGTGCTGGAGAGCGAGGACTGCGCCCCCAAGCCCAAGACCAAGGGTTCGATCAACTACGTCCTGACGCTCGATTTTCCCAGAAAAACGCTGCACGTGTATCCAGGCGCCAGCGGCGAATGGCGCGGTAAGCAAGCGCGTCGCGCCACCAGCTGCGTCAAGAACGCGGTCAAGGTGGCCGACTGGAACATTCCCCACCAGTACCGCTTCTACGCGCTGGCCGTGCTCGTCACCTATGCCGCGCCGGTTGCCGCGCCACCTACGGCTTCGCCGCTCCCCGTCGCGAGCGGGCAACCAGGGCTACCGAACTTCGAGTGAACGAGTGAGTGAGGCGCGCTTGCTCGCTCGCTCGACGATCATTTGCTGAAGCGCAGGTGGCCACTGAAGTGCACCTCCGCCACGGCGCGCGTCAGCACCTCGCGCCGCTCGCTCACCGGCGTCTGGTCGCGTAGCTTGGCCAAGCGATCGACCTCGTCGGCGGCGTGCGCTTCGGACAGCAAGCGCGCCAGCTCTTCACGCAGTTTACGCCCCAGCGCCGGTGCGCGCCCTTCGGTGGCGACCGCCAGCGTCAGCGAGCCGGAGCGTGCCAACGCCATATGCGAGTAACTGCTGTTTCTCGGCTGATCTACCGCGCAAAAGAACACTCGTCGCGCCGCGCACAGCTGGCACACCTCGCGCGCCAGCGTGGTGTCCTGAGACACCTGGATCACCAGCCAGGCGTCATCCAGATCGCTCTCGACGAAGGCGCGCTGCTCGACCTGCAGTCGCGTCGAGTGCAGCAGCTCCAAACCCGGGATTGGCTCCACTGCCACCACCAGCACTTGGGCTCCGGCTTCCAGCAAGTTGCCGGCGCGCATGGCAGCTTCCGGGCCGCCCCCGATCACCAGGCACTTGCGATCCTCCAGGATCAGATTGAGCGGATAGCCGTGCATCACTTCTCGGTGGAAGGCCTTACCACAGTGGGAAGCGTGGGTCGCGAATTGAACTTTAGCTCGCGCTCGGCGTCGCCGACCCGCTGTAGAAATAGACCCGTGAAGGTGCTGAACAGCGCGTCGCTCGGGGCCGCCGTGCCAGTGCCGCTCGGCCGCAGCACCCACAGCTTGAGCTTTTGCATCACCTCCGGCGACAGCGGGTTCACCTGCACCTTGGCCGAGCACGAAAGCGCCGTATTGAGCGGGATTTGCAGGGCGGTACCGGACAGCAGGCGACGCACGTCGGCGCAGCGGCGCAGCACGCCCTCGACCGTCGTGGTCCAGCGGATCTGACTGCCGCCGGGACGCGTGATCTCGACGCGGTAGGCTTCCTCCCACACGTGCCAGGTTACCTTGCAAGTATGTGCTGTGGTTGAAAGCGGTTGGCCGGTGGCGCCCGCGCGGTAAACGGCGGCGCTGAGCACGATGGTGGTCGGCAGCCCGCGCGATAGCTTCGCTTGTAGCTCCTGGTCGATCACGTCGCGAAAGCCGACGCTGAGGTAGAGCAGCTTGGCCTCTGCGTCCCACTCGAACAGCACGTCGCGCGTCGATACCGGTCGAGCTTGCGCGCGCGCCGCGGCGGGCAGCAGCAGCGACGCGGTGCACGCCAGCGCCACGACCCAGTGTCTCGCCACGGCTGGCGCGCGTGCGCGGCTATTCATTGCCTGCCGGCCCCCGACCTCGCACGGGCAAGAAGCCGATCACGTTAGAGAACGCGAACACGAAGCCTCCGGCGCTCGTGTCCATTCGAAATCCCAGATTGAACGTCAAATCCACCGGGAAACGCGCGAAACCGGAGTAGCCGCTGGGTGGGTCGGTGAGGTCCCGATCGCTGGCGACGCTGTACAGACCTCCGCTCCCGAAGAAGTCGATGCCGAACACCGTGCGCCGCCCGCGATATAGCGGAATGCGGTATTCCGCGCCCACGTCGAGGGCGTACTTGCCGTAGCGCACCTCCACGATTTGGGTGCCGAGCAAGTTCTTGGGCAGCCGGTGATCGAAGCTGACGCCGAGCACGCGGTCGGGCAAGAAGTCGCTGAAGTCGCCGACGTAGTACTGCTCGAAGAATGGCGCGTTGCCGACGATGGCGCCGGCGAAGCCGGACAAGCGCAGGACGTGGTCGCCCCAGGGAAGTGAGAACCAGCGTGAGGATTGGACGTCGACGCGCGAGTAGTCGTAGTCGCGCCCGGCCGGCAACAGGCCGATCTCCGCGGTGATGGTGCTCAAGGAGCCGCGCGTGGGCAGAAACGGATGGTCGCGGGTGTCGACTTGCAACGTGCCGCGCAGCGTGGACAGCACGCTGCTGCCGCGGATGATGTCGAAGTCGATCGGTTCGCGATCGAAACCCCGCAAATGCGAGGCTTCCAGCGGGTAGCTCGCGTTAACGGCTTCGAGCCGGTAGTGCAGCCAGGCTTGCGTGCTGACCGACAGGTCGCGCCCGACGCCGATCGAGCCGCCGAAGCGCGTGTAGCTGACGGCGGCCGAGTCGTACTTCCTCGTTTGATCCGGATCGTTCCAGCGGACGTCGGCACTGCCAAAGTAGTCTTTGGCGTCGTTGTAGAGCAGCGTGCCGCCGATCATCCATTTGCTGCTCAGAAAGGCCGGGTCGATCAGCCGCGTACGCAGCGCCAGCTGTTCTTCGGCCATGGCCAAGGCGCCGCCGAGCGTGATGCCGGTGCCGGCCAGGTTGGTCTCCGCGACGTCCAGGCCGGCGTAGGCGCTCAGGGCCTCCACGCTACCGTCGCGCGATTCGTCGGCGGCCAGGCCCATGACCAGGTCGTTGATCACGATCGTGTTGCGCTCGACCACGTCGATCACCAGCACCACCAGCCCGCGCGCCGAGCCTTTCTTCAGCGAATACTGCACGTCGCGAAAAAAGCCGGTGCCCAGCAGGCGATAGCGCGAGAGCTCCACCGCCGTGTCGTTGACGTCGAGCGTGTCGCCCGGCTTGAAGGGCACGTAGCGCAGGACGACGCGACGCTCGGTGCGCGTGTTGCCCCGCACCTGAATGGCTTCGAGCGTGTAGCGCACCGCCTGCGCTTGCGTGCTGTCGGAGCTGGGCTCGCGATCCGGCGCTTGGCCCGGGATCGGCTCGGGTGGCGGAGCTGTCGCGGCCGAGCTCTCGGAGGCAGGTGGCGCTGCCGTCGCTGCCGGGGGCGGGGCCGGCGCGGCCTCGGCTGGTTGTGAAGGAGCTGCCGCCGCGGGTGGCGCGGCCGGGACGGCGACGGGGATCTGAGCGAGCGCAGGCGCGCTGAGGCTCAGCCCGACCGACAACCCCGCGAGGCAAACGCCGAGTAGGCGCTCACGGATCGCGGCGGAGGCTCGGGGGCAAGCGCTCATACGTTTGGGTAAGCCTAGTAAGCTTAGCCGCAGTACTGGAAGAGAGCAGCTCTGCCTTGACGCGATATCCCCAATTTCCGTCGGGCGTGCCGGGCACGTTCATGCGGGCATCGCTGCCCTGGCCCAGCACGTCCTGGATGGGAAAAATGGCCGTGTCGGCCACCGAAGCCAGCGCGCTGCGGATCAAATCCCAGTGCGGCTCACGCCCATCGCTGCCGGCATAGGCCAGGGCACGTTCGCGTTGCTGCAAGAGCTGCGCGCGCTCGTGGGCATCGCGGGCCTGCTCGTGGGCGTCCAAAAATCCCACGATGGTGTCGTTGTCGTGCGTGCCCGTGTAGACCACGCAGCGCCGATTGAAGTGATGCGGCAGGTACGCCTGCGCACCTTCGGCAAACGCGAAGGCGAGCACGCGCATGCCCGGTAAACCGAAATCGTCGCGCAGGGCTTCCACCTCGGGCGTCATGATGCCCAGGTCCTCGGCAATGAACGGCAAGTCACCCAAGGCGCTGCGCGCCGTTTTGAAAAAGTCGTGACCCGGCGCTTCGACGAAGCGACCCTCGCGTGCGCTGGGCGAGTGCGGCGGGATCTCCCAGTAGCGGTGGAAGCCGATGAAATGGTCGAGGCGTAGCGCATCGAAGCGACGCAGGTTGCTGCGCAGGCGCTCGAGCCACCAGCCGTAGCCCGTGTCCTTCAAGCGTTGCCAGTCGTAGAGCGGGTTGCCCCAGCGCTGTCCGTCGGCGCTGAAGTAGTCGGGCGGTACGCCCGCGACGCAGCGACGCTCGCCGGCGGCGTCGAGCTGGAACAGCTCCTGGTGCTGCCAAACGTCGGCGCCGTCGTGCGCCACGAACATCGGGATGTCACCGAGCAGCATCACGCCCAGGTAGTTTGCGTGCCCGCGCAGGCGCTGCCATTGCCGCTGAAAGAGCAGCTGAACGAACTCGTGATAGGCGATTTCGTCGGCCAAGTGCTGGCGGGCGGCGGCCAAGGTAGCCGCGTCGCGCCGGCGCAAATCCGCGGGCCAGCTGAACCACGGCGTCCCCTTGTGATGCAGCTTGAGCGCCGCGAACAGCGTGTAATCGGGCAGCCAGAAGCGCTCCTGCTCACGCAGCTCGTCGAGGCCGTGCCGGCCGACGCCGGTCCGGTAGCGCTCGAACGCCTTGCGCAAACGCCGGGTGCGGAAACGCTTGGCCGCAGCGTAGCGGGAGCGTTCGCAGGCTCGCAGGCGCAGCGGCCCGGCCAGGTCGGCTGCGTCGAGCAGGCCGTCTTCCACCAGGTAGCGCAAGCTGACCAGCTCCGGGCTGCCCGCGAAGGACGAGGGGCTGTCGTAGGGTGAGTCACCGCCGCCTGGCGGCACGACCGGCAGCATTTGCCACAGGCTCTGCCCGGCTCGCGCCATGAAGCGCAGGAACTCGTGCGCTTCGGGACCCAAGTCGCCGTGGCCGTGCAGGCCCGGCAAGGATGTCGGATGAAGCAGGATGCCGCTGCGGCGCTGGTGGAGGGGATTCATCTAGGCAACCTGCTCATCACTCGTGCGGACCGTCGGCGGGCAGAGGGCGGAGCAGCGAGAGCCCTACCGAACCGATCAGCACGCCCACGATTACGCCCAAGGAAGCCCAAACCGGTAGGTGAAAGAGGCTCGACCCGATCATCTTCGCACCGATGAAAAGTAGGATCAGGGCCAGACCCGTGCCCAGGTAGTGGAAACGGCCCATCATGCCGGACAGTACGAAGTAGAGCGCACGGAGGCCGAGGATGGCCATGATATTGGACGTGTAGACGACGTACGTGTTTCCGGAGATCGCCAGCACCGCCGGGACGGAGTCGACCGCGAAAATGAGGTCGGTCAGCTCGATGACGATCAGCACCAAAAACAGCGGCGTGGCGTAGCGCTTGCCGTCCTGCATGATGGAAAAGCGATCGCCGTGGTACTCGCCCGTGGTGCGGATGTAGCGGCGCGCCAGCTTGAGGGCCGCATTGTCCTCCGGGTTCGCCTCCTCTTCCTTGCGTACCAGCAGCTTGGCGCCCGTGTAGACCAGGAACGCGCCGAACACGTACATCATCCAGTGGAACCGCTGCAGCAGGGCCGCGCCGGCAACGATGAAGATGCCGCGCATGACCACTGCGCCGACGATGCCCCAGAACAGCACGCGTTGCTGACGACTCTCGGTCAGACCGAAGTAGTTGAAGAGCACCAGGAACACGAACAGGTTGTCGATGGAGAGCGACTCTTCGACCAAGTAGGCCGTCACGTACTGGAGTGATGCTTCCGAGCCCATCCGCGCGTAAACGAAGCCGGCGAAGCCGAAGCCCACGGCGACGCACATCAAGCTGCGCATCGCCGCTTCGCGGAACGACATATGGTGATTGCGACCGAAGACCAAGAAGTCCACGGTCATCAAGGCCAGCACCACTCCAGCGAAGACTCCCCAATCGAGGACCGTAGCGACCGGGTGAGGCATGTTTGGCGGCTCCTATCATGCTCGTCGCAGGCGTGCTAGACGGCTGTTCTCTGCGTCATGACTGCACTGCGCGCTCAGGCCTTCACTCGCTTTTCACTGCTCCTGGGGCTGCTCGGCCTTGCTGCTTGCGAGAAGAAGCAGCCGGAACCCAGTCTGCTCGGCCCTAGCCCCGTCGCCTCCGCGCCGACACGGCCGGCCGCCCCGAGCATGCCGGCGCCTGCAGGCTCTGCCCAGCAGGAGCCGCTGCACATCACCTGGGTCGATCCGCCGACATTCAAGCGCATTCCGCCCTCGAATCCGATGCGCAAAGCCAGCTTCGTGGTGCCGCGTGCCGCGGGCGACAGCGAGGACGGTGAGGTCACGGTGTTCTATTTTGGCCCAGATCAGGGCGGCAGCATCGACGCCAACGTCGAGCGTTGGGTCAAACAGTTCGGCGAGGTGAAGCCGGGCGACGTGAGGCGCGCGGATCGCGACGCCAACGGCCTGCGCCAGCACACCGTGGAGCTCGACTCGGGCACGTTCGCGTCCGGCATGCCGGGCGGCGCGACCAAGGCCAAGGAAGCCTACGGCCTGGTTGGCGGCATCGTCGAAACCCCCTCGGGTGCCTATTTTTTCAAGATGACGGGCCCGGCCAAGACCGTGAAACAGGCCAAGCCCGAGTTCTACAAGCTGCTCGATAGCGTCAAGACGTCACCGTAAGCCGCCGCGGCGTCCGGCATCGGGCGCGAACAAACCCGCCACGTTCTTGGGCAGTATCGTGCCCGCTACGGCGAAGGCTTCGATCGTCAGGATGCTCGGTTTCACGGCCGCAGCCTAAACCATCGTTGGCCCTAGAGCGGAACGAGTCGCGACTGCATGCTGATGCGCAGCACCGCCACCGTCTTGCGGTCGCCGTCGAAGTTGAAGGGAATTCGCCGCGTGGTGCCTGCGACGCTGAGCACCAGCTCGCCCTGAGCGGAGCCCGCGCCCGAGCCGCGCGTGAGCTCGACCACGTACTCGCCTGGCGCAGCGCCGCGCAGCGCCAGACCCTCGCGCGAGCTGCTGACGGCATCGCGGGCGCTGATCACGGCGCGTGTGCCGGCACCGAGCCAGGAGACGCGGTGGCCTTCCGTGTCGAGCAAGGCAAGGTCGAGATCAGGGCCGCCGCTCCAGCTGGCTTCCAGGCGCACGTCGCCGGCCAGGGTGGTGTCGTCCGCTGGCCGCTGCTCGACACGCCGTTCGATGCTCTCGCGGTCGGCGGCCGCCGCGGCCGCTAGCAGCGCGTCGGCCAGCACCGCCATGCCGGTGGCTCGCGCGCAGCGCACCGCCTCGGCAACCAGGGCGAGATCGCTGCTCTTGCCTTCCGCGATGGCGATGCTGTGCCGGCAGGCGAGCTCGGGACGACCCGCCCAGCGCTCGAGTCGCGCCAGGCGCCTGTGCGCCGCGGTGTCGCCCGGTCGCACGTCGAGCACCGAACCGAGCATGCGGATGGCCGAGTCGCGGTGACCGCGGCGCGCTTCTACGTCGGCGAGCGCGGTGATGGCATCGGGATCCAGGGGCTCTTTCTCGAGCCAACGTTCGGCCAAGCTGGCTGCGCGAACGAGGTCACCGGCAGCGCTGCTGAGGGCGAACGCCTTTTGCAGGCTCTGGCGGCGCGAGTCGTCGCGCACCAGCTCGCGCTCGGCGTCGCTGAGCGCGCTGGCGCTGGCGGCCTTGGGCACGAAGCGATCGGCAAAGATTTCGGCCTTGCGCTCCCAGATGCGCCGCATCGGAACCCAGCGCTGCGGCGGGGGCCGGCGCGGCGTCGGCTCGAGCACGAAGCCGCTGTCCCCGTTGATGTTCGTGAGGGGCTTCTTCTTGGGCTCGGCGCGAGCTTGCTCCTGCGCCGGAGCCGGAGCCGACGCAGCGGGCGGGGGAGCAAACGAAGGCTCGGCGGGCGCTGCCCGACCGGAAGCGTTGGGTTCAGCGGAGCTGCGCTGAGCCAGGCCGCCGCCCCCCGCGCCGGGGCGCATAGACCCATAGCCTCCGCGCGAGGACGCCACGTCGGCCGGTTCGACGCCTTTCCCGTCCGAAAGCGCCAGGGGTTGTTCGTCGTTGCGGTAGCGATCGCCTGCTGACGGCGCGTCGTCCCCAAGCGCCAG
>DATDEV010000228.1:0-2358 GCA_036522995.1 Polyangiaceae bacterium | reverse complement strand
ATCGGCATCGGCGAGTACGCCATCACGCGCATGATCGGCAGCGATCCCGGCGTGGTCGCTGCGCTCACCACTGCCGATAGCGTGGCCCTCGCCGAGGCCGCCAAGCGCATCGGCGACGTGCTGCAGAGCTCGATCGTGCCGGACTTGTTCCTGATCTCGGATCTGAGCGGCAAGGTGACCTCACTGAGCGGCATCAAGGCGCCCTCGGACAACGACTGGCGCAGCTCACGGCTGTTTCAGGACTTGCGTGACGGGCGCCAGATTCGTGCCCGCTTCGCGGAGCTCGGAGGCCAGGGTTACCGCATCTCCGGCGTGCAGGTGAAGAGCGCGGACAAGCTGGTCGGCACGGTGCTGTTCGGCGCCAGCCTGGACCGCTGGTTCAGCGAGAGCATTACCAAGCTGGGTGGGACGGACCCGGGCAAAGAGCATCGCCTGGTGCTGGTCGTGGGCGACCGCCAGGTCGTCGCTAGCTCGATAGCGCGCGCCGGTTGGCTGGCGCTCAGTCAGGGCATTCAAAAGCCAGTTCGCGTGGAGGAGGATGGGCGCAGCTTCGACCTGCTCGAGATCGTCGATCGCGAGAGCGGCGAGCGCCACCATTACGACTACGCCAAAATGCCGGTCTACGGCTACTCGGCGGGCACCGATCCAGACTCGATTCCGTTCGGCAGCCTCTACCTGTACCGCGACCACGAGCGTGCCACCGACAAGACCCTCGACGAGCGCTTCATGGGTCTGATGCTGGTGCTCGGCCTGGCGCTGGTGCTGTCGATTGGCATGGGCATCTTGCTGGCGATTCAGATCACCCGCCCGCTGCGCCGCTACATCGTGGCCACGGAAGAACTGTCGCGCGGTCAGGGCGATCTCAGTCGCCGCCTCGAGGTCGACGGCAACGACGAGCTCGGCACGCTGGCCACCAATCTCAACCGCGTCTTCGCCAAGATTCACAGCCTGGCCGCTGCCGTACAGCGCTCGGCGTTCCAGGTGAACTCCTCGAGCGCCGAGATCTCGAGCATGAGCCGCAAGACGCTGGCCGGCGCCAAGGAGCAGGCCAGCAAGATCACCAGCTCCACCGCCGCCGTTACCGAGCTTTCTTCATCCATCCAGCAGGTGGCCGAGAACGCCGCGGCCGCCACCCGCACCGCCAAGCAGAGCGGTCAGGCCGTCACGCGCGCCATCCAGCGCCTGCAGCAGATCCGCAAGAGCGTGGAGGAAGCGGCGCAGCGCATCGGCGCGCTGGGGGAGAGCGGCAAGCGCATCGGCAACATCGTCGAGGTCATCCGGCAGATCAGCGAACAGACGTCGATGCTGGCGCTGAACGCGGCCATCGAAGCAGCCCACGCCGGCGAGCACGGCCGGGGCTTCGCCGTGGTGGCCGACGAGGTCAGCTCGCTCGCCAAGCGCACCGGCCAGAGCGCGCGCGATATCGAGGACCTGATCGCCGCGATTCGGGACCAGACCGGCGAAGCCGTCCAAAGCATGCAACTTGGCACCCGCGAGGTCGAAGAAGGCACGCAGCTGGTCGAAACGACCCTCGCGGACCTGAAAACCTTGATCAGCGTGATTGACGACACCGCGTCCGCCGTGCAAGAGCAGGCCATCGCTTCCGACGAAATCGCCCGCAACATGGACGCCGTGCAACGCATCGCCGGCTCGGTCGTCAGCTCCAGCGAGAGCGCCGTCACCGAAGGTGAGCGGCTGCAAGCGCTAGCCGACGCGCTCGAGCACAGCGTGCGTGGCTTCAAGATCGACCCCGAGCGGGTCGCTCTCGATGAAGCCGAGCTGAAGGCGCTCCCCGAGCACCACGCATGAGCCTCCGTTTTTTTCGCCTCCCCTGCTCCCACTTTCACCGTCTACTGCTGGTTGGGCTGTGCAGCTTGCCCTTCGCCGGCAGCGCCTGCAGCGACGACAGCAGCGGCGACGAGACGGCCGTCGCCGACTACTCCGTCGAGGTGACGCGCATCAACGACACGGCCAGCGGCGAGACGATCGCGCTGCGCTGCGATGCGACGCTGGCGGTCCAGGTGGTGATCTCTGCCAGCGACCCGTCCATTCCGTTCCTGATCCTACCGGCTTATGCCTGCGGCACCTCCGTGCGCTGCGGCTACGTGCACATCGAGGCGCTGGACGCCGACGACGCGGTGCTCGCCAGCGTCGACACCGCCACCCAGGCGGGCGTGCTGACGCTGCCTTCGCCTGACATCGTGCCGGCCCGCATCCGGGCCACCCTGATCAGCGGCGTGGACCGAGAGCCGATCGTGAATCCGAGCGGTGATGAGCCGAGCGCGACCGTCGAACCGACCTTCGCGCCTCCGACCGAGACCTGTCAGGTGGAGGGGGCTGGCGGGGCTGGTGGCTCCC
>DATDEV010000227.1:0-2452 GCA_036522995.1 Polyangiaceae bacterium | reverse complement strand
GCTCGGCATCATCGAGATCGCCACGCCGCAGCGCATGCGTTACCCGCGTCGTCCGGAGAGCGACGCGGAGACCGACGCAGTCGCGGCCGAGTAGCGCCCGCCCCGAGCATCAGCGGAGCGCGGCGGCATCGCTGAGCAGTTGCGCCATCTGGGCGTCCTCGCTGGTGCGGTAGTAGCCGCGGATCTGCCCCTGGCCATCGACCAGCACCAGGTGCGAGCCATGGAACAGGCCGAAGTGCTCGGCGCCAGGCGTGGCCTTGCCGTCGAGCGCCAGCTTGAAGCCCTGTTCGGAGGTCTTGCGCACCACCTCCAGGTCGCCGGTCAGGAAGCGCCAGCTCGCAAGGTCCGCCCCGTGCTGCTTGGCGTACTCGCCGAGCACGGCAGGGGTGTCGAACTCGGGGTCCACGCTGAAGCTCACCAGCTCGAGCTTGATTGCGTCCCTCGCGGCGGCGAGCTGCAGCTCGCGCATGCGGCGCGTGATGCGCGGGCAAACGGTGGGGCAGCGCGTGAACATGAACGCGGCCGCCCAGACCTTGCCCCCCAGGTCGGCAGCCGTGACCTGACGTCCGGCTTGGTCGGTCAGGCTGAACTTTCCAACCTCACCCAGCGTAGGGGGCGCTTTGCGGCAACCGAGCGGCAGGGCGACCGCCGCCAACGCGAGCAGCGCTCGGCGCCGCGGCCAGGACACGCTCGGGTTCACGGCGCTGCCTGTACGCTCGGGATCGGCGAGCGTCAACTCAGCGGGCTGCCAGGGCCGGGCCGCGCTTGGCGTAGGCCCACCACTGGCCGTGACGGCTGACCAGCTGCACCGCGCCGTCGGCGCCGGCGAACAGCTGAGGAGCGCGATCGGAGGCGGAGCGCACCAAGAAGCAGTCGAACAGCGGCAGCTCGCGCCGGGCGTCGAACGTGCTCGGCAGCCACTCGGCGCCGTTCTGCATGGCGGGCGAGCCCGGCGGGCGCTCGCGCACCACCGAGGTGACGTTGCGCGCGAACGAATAGCCCTGCGTGCCCCCTTTCAGCACCTGGTAGTAGGCCGAAAAATGCAGGAAGGCCGACACGCCCGGAAAGGCGCGCGACTCGCGCTCGAACACGATTGGCCGCACCGCGAGCCCTTCGGGCATGTCGCGCAGCACGGCGTCGAAATCGGCGCACTCGCGCTGAAAATCGTACAGGCGCGCTCCGAACACTGCCCCCCAAAGCCCCGCCGCCCCGAGCGCCAGTGGCGCCACCAGCGCACGCACACGCGCCGAAGAGCGCGGACGAAACGCGACCAGCAGGGCCGGCACCAGGAACACCACCAGGCGTGGGTAGACGAAGCCGATCGAGCGCAGCTGCAAGGGCAGCAGGAGGTAGCCGAGCACCACTGCCAGCAGCGGCACGGACGCGAGCAAGCCACGCGGCTTGCCGAGCACCAACGCGCAGGAGCCGAGCACCAGCGTGCCCGTCAGCACGGCGGGCATGTCGGCAGCGCTCATGCCCGCCAGCAGTCCCGGCACGTAGCGGAAGCGCTCGAAACCGAGCCGCCAGAGCTCGCCACCGCCGCCGGCGCCCAGGCGCACCAGACCCGGCAGCCAGCTCGCGGCGAGCGCCAATCCCGGGCCCAGCGGGACCAGCGCCAGGGCGCGAGCGCGCCAGCTGCCGCGCTCGACGAGCAGCGGAGCGCAACCGGCCAAGGCCAGCGCGAAACCCAGCGCGTGACAGGCGAACGTGACGAGCAGCAGCAGTCCGAGCGCGAGCCCGCTCCGCCACGAGCGGTGCTCGCTGTGCAGCAGCGCCAGACGCCAGCAAGCAAGCGCCAGGGGCGTGGCCAGCGTGAAGCTCACGAAGCCGAAATAGTAGCTGTAACCAACCGCAGTCGGCAGCGCTAGCAGTCCCAGCCAGGGGCTATGCCCGGTCGCACGCGCCAGCTCGCGAATGGCCCAGGCCGTGCCGAGCACGCCCAGCGTCACCACCAGCTTGAGCGCGCCGATGACGCCGAGCAGCGGCGCCGCCAGCCGCGCGATCCCGTAGGCGACCAGGTAGGGCGTGCCGAAATTCAGGTCGTAAAGCGCGGCGTCGGGCAGGCGCGGATCGGAGAGCCGGAGCCAGGTCGCGATCTGGCTGGCGTGCTGGGGTAGATCCACCAGCGGCAGGTAAGGGGCGAGCAGCATGCTCGAAGCGAACAGCAGACTGAACCCGGCCAGCGTCAGATCGGCGCGCCGCATGGGGTGACGCTAACACCGCGTAGCGGACGCCTCTCGATCAGATCGCAGGTTGTTACCGTAATGCCACGACTCAGTCACGCGCCGACGACGGGCCGCGTATCGGACCAAAGCTCGCGCAGCAGCGCCCGCGAAGGGCGGCGCTCGCCGTGGGCGATGGCCCAGACCAGCTCGCGCGCTCGCCCATTCACCGGGGTGGGCAAGCGATGGCGCAGGGCGCGCTCGACCACCTCGCCGTTCAAGAAATCGAC
>DATDEV010000226.1:0-4799 GCA_036522995.1 Polyangiaceae bacterium | reverse complement strand
CCCGCAGTCTCCGGCTGTCTCGCGGTTTGCGCGGGGCTGGGGCCCGCAAACTCCATCCTGCGGCGTGTTCTCTGTCTCGGGGTCTGCGGGGCGCGTTTCGTCTCGTGGTTTGCGGGGCCCAGCCCGGCAAACTCCATCCTGCAGCGTGTTCTCGTGGTTTTGCGGTGGCCCCGGCCCCGCAGACTGAGTGCTGCTGCCTCTCGCCCCCGCCGGCCCGCCGACGTGGTGATGGGGGCGGCTTCTTGGGGTGATGGTGGAGTTGGGGCGTTTGGACCATCTACCTGGGGGGTGGTGGTCAGGGGGGTGCGGTGATGCCTTTTTTATAGGCCCGGACCGCGTTCACGATGGCGTCGGCGAGCTTTTGTCGAAAGTCGCCGGTGTTGAAGCGCGTTTCGTCGCGGGCGCTCGAGATGAAGGACGTCTCGAACAGCACGGCCGGCATGCGGGCGCCCGCGAGCACGTAGAAGCCAGCGCGCTTGACGCCACCATCGGGCACGTCCGGATAGCTCGGAGCCAGCGTGGCCATGGCCGCCCGTTGCAGCAAGTTGGCGAGCTCGAGCGAGCGAGCCTCGCTCGAGCGATCCTGCGATCGGCTCATGACGCGCGCGAGCTCGCTCGTGGCCTCGGCCGAGGCGGAGTTCTCGAGCGCTGCGATGCGCGATGCCAACTGGTCCTTCGATTCGTCCAGGACGAAGGTCATCACGCCGCTGCCGCCACTGCGTTCGGTCGCGTTGCAGTGAATCGAAATGAACAGATCGGCGCCGAAGGCATTGGCGCGGGCGGTGCGCTCCTCTAGCGGGACGAACACGTCCGCGTCGCGCGTGAGCAGCGTCGAGATGCCCAGCTCACGCGCGATGAGCGGCGCTGCGCGGTGCGCGATGTCGAGCGCGACGTCCTTCTCGCGCAGACCGGTCGGGCCGACCGCGCCGGGATCATGACCACCGTGGCCGGGGTCCAGCACGACGCGCCGCACGTCGCGAGACGGCCGCAACTTTGCGTCGCGCTTGGCCACGTCGATGATCAGTCGAAACGGCTCGGGCACGTAAAACACGCGGTGTTCGGCCGGCTCCGCCAGGTCCAGCACGACCCGCGCGCCGCTCGGGCCTTCGGCCACGCGCACCCGCTCGAGCAAGCCACCAGCGGGAAACGTCCCCTTGCCCGAGAAGCGAGCCCCCTGCAGATCGACGAACAAGCGCGGACCGGTGGCGGCAGCCGCCGTGAGCGCACCAACCTCGAAGCGAACCGGCTTGGAGACGAACACCACCACGCGCGCGGCGTCCTTGGCGGAGTAGCGCTCGACGCGGGTCAGGTCGGCAACGGCCGCTGCGCCGCTGGGCGCTTCCACGCTGGGTGTTGCCACCGGCGCTGCCGTGCTCGGTGCTGGCGAGCTCGCCGCAGACGATTTCTCGAGCTCGGCGAGCGCTGCGTCGCTTGGTCGAAATGCTTGCAGCATGGCGAGCGCCGCGTCGATCCCTGCGCGGCACTCGGCGCCCGCTGTCAGCGACAACCCGTAGAGCGCGCGATAGGTCGCGTCCGGATCGGCATTGAGCTCAGCCTCGAGCAGCACGCGCGCCAGCTCGGCCGGGCAGCTCTGGGCGCCGCCATCACGCGCGACCTGCCGGTAGAGCTCGATGGCTTCGAGGCCATCGGCCTCGCGGTGCTCACGTCGAAACAGTCGGGAACGCAGTACGGCGGCGGCCGAGAGCGCTCGGGTTCGCTCGGCCCCGCTGGCGCGACTCCCGGCGATGGCGAGCGTGTCTGCCCGGGCCAGCGCCTCGGGGCGCGGTCCGAGAGGCTCGGCGGCGCTGGCGGCCGACACCGAGCCGGCCGGCGCCAAATGCCCGCCGCTTTCACGGTGCCCGCAACCAGTCAGCCCTGCCCAGGTGACCGCCGCGACCGCCGCGAGCAGGGCAATGACAGAAAGCCTGAACCTTTTCAGCGGGCTGCGTTGCCGAGGCACGAGTGGCGATGCTAGCCTGACTGGAACAAGAGCGCGCTCATGCCGGATCCCGATCGTCCCTCAGGCGCCCCGCTCAGCGACCGCGATGCGGATCTGCTATCCGAGCGCTTCACGGCCGCCTGGGAGGATCCTGAGCTCGAGCCGCCGGCCGCGCCGAGCCCTCCAGCGCCGCCCGAGCCGCGTCGGGCTGACCCGCCAGTCACGGGCGTCGCGCCGCTGCCGCCGGTGGTGGTCAATCCTGCCAGGCACAAAGCCACGCTGCTCGGGATCGCCCCGATCGTCTCCATCGGTCCGTCCGGGACGTCGTCCAAGCCAACGAGCATCCCTCCAGCATCTAGCGAGCGCGACCCCACGGTCGCACCCAAGGCGCAGGCTGCTGCCACGGCGACCCCGCTGCCAGGGATCAGCAAGCCGCCGCCCCCCAACCCCAGCGCCACTGCGCCCCTCGGCTTGCCAGCGTTAGTGCCAGCGCCGTCTCCCAGCTCTCCGGAATCCAGCGCGGTCGCACAGGGGCTGACCACACCCTCCAAGCCCTACGTCCCGAAGGACGACGCCTCCACTCCGGCGGTCGTGATCAGCGAGGGACTGGCGGCCGACCGTGCCCGGGCTGAGCGCGCCCGCATCGCGCAAACGCTGCCCGCCCAGACGCGTAGCTCGCCGCTCGGGCAAGTCGTGCTGGCCGGCGTCCAGCAACCCGCCACCACCTCATCATCACCCGCCGCGTCCCCAGCGCTATCACCGGCGGCCTCCTCAGCGCTCGACGACACGTATCCCCCGCTGCGCTCACGCAAGAGCAAGCTGCCAATCCTGCTCGGCGGCGCCGCCCTCACCGGGCTCGCGGCCTTCGTCGTGCTCCAGCTGAGCAGCGGAGCCGCCAGCGATCCGGCGGCGCCTGCGGCGGACAAGTCTCCCCCCGCCCCGGCAGCGCTGGCCGCCCCAAGCGCACCCACCGGCGATGTCGCTCCTCGCGCTTCGCCCCCCAGCAGAGCTGCGGAGAGCCCGCCACCTGCTCCGCCTCCGCGAGTCGAAGCCGCGCCGCCCAGGCCACCTCCCGCTAAGAGGACCGCGACTGGCGTCGCCCCTCGCCCCCGAAAGCCGGCACCAGCTCCCAAGCGCACGGCGCCGAAGCCTGCCGCTGCGCCGCAGCCGGCCTCTGAGCCAGCACCCGCGCCAGCCCCGAAGCCCGCCAAGGGCGTCATCGTTCGTGAGACCCCGTTTTGATGGAGACCCCGTCTCGCGAGCAGACTTCTCGAAGGCCGTCTGCTAATTGTGAATGTTTGCTTGTCAGCTCTTTGCCGGCCGCCTCTCCCGGCGAGCTACATCGCTGAGGCTTCCTGCATGCGAAGAGACAGACACGTCCGATCCGGTTTGACGCAGCTCGTGACCGCAGCGGCCCTGCTCGGGGCCTTGCTCCTCATTCCAGTCCGAGCGCACGCCCAGGACGACGTAACGCTCTCCATGGCGCGCGAGCGCTTCAAAGAGGGTGTCGCTTACTTCGACAAGAAGGACTTCGCCAAGGCGCGCGTCGCCTTCCTGCAAGCGTACGCGTTGAAGAAGCACCCGTCCGTCTTGCTCAACCTCGCACAGAGCGAGCTGCGCTCGGGCCACGAGGCCGATGCCGCCAAGCATTTCTCGCAGTACCTACGCGAGCACAAGGACGCGACCGACAATGAACGACAGGGCGCCGAGACGGGCCTGACCGCGGCCAAGGCGCTCGTCGGCGAGATCATGCTCGCCGTGGATGCAACCGGTGCCGAGGTCTACGTCGACGGCGACCTCGAGGGGCAGACCCCGCTGTCGGGTGCGATCTTTCTCGCGCCGGGCTCGCACGAGCTCCAGGCCAGGAAGGAAGGCAAGTCTGCCAGCACCTCGGTCACCGCAGCTGCCGGTCAGAGCAACAGCGTCAGCCTCAAGCTTTCCGCGCCCAAGCCGGCCGCACCCGTAGCCGGCGCTGCCAGTACCGCAGCCGGTGAGGAGAACGCGCCCGAGCCCGAAACGCATCGCAAGGCCTTCTTTCCTTGGCTGGGCAGCACGCCCGTCGCGATGATCGGCGTGGGCGTCACTGGCGTCGGCCTGATCGGCGGCGGCGCCTTCGCACTCGGCTCGAAGTCTTCCTACAACTCCGCCGAAGACGCCAAGAAGACCATCGAGACCACTGCCGTCGAGATCGATGGCAAATCCACGCCGACCGGCGCCTGCAACGACATCGACAACTGGCTGCAAGAAGACGGGTTGCCCATCTACGACGACCCGGCCACGCGCCAGACGCGCGTCGCCGAATACGAACAGAACTGCCAGCAGTACCAGGACAACATCAAGGCCGGCGACACCTTCAAGACGCTGGCGATCGTGAGCCTGTCCGTAGGTGGCGCAGCCGCCATCGGCACCATCATCTATTACTTCGTCGACTCGAAGGAGGAGGGCCCGAGCCCCGACTCGGCGCGACGCGGTAAGCCACAGCGACGCCTCGCATTCGTGCCCGTTTACGAGCCTGGCTATGCCGGCGGCATCGTGCTCGGCACGTTCTAGCCATCCGCACCCACCCGGCGCCCACCCCTGCGCTGCAGCAGCGCGCGGAAGGTAGTGCGAGGCATGCGCGCCGCCCGAGCCGCGGCGCTGACATTGCCGGCGTGGCTTTCGAGGAGCGCCTTCGCGTCGAGCCCGGCCAGGTCGCGCACCTTGCGCGGCCCTGGCAGTCGCACGCTGAGCGCCAAGTGGCGCCCAGAAATCTCCGGCGTATCGGTCAGGGTGGCCGCCCGATAGAGCACGCTCGACAGCTCGCGCACGTTGCCTGGCCAATCGTGCGCGACCAGCACGGCTAGGGCGTCGGGCGCGAGCT
>DATDEV010000225.1:0-12997 GCA_036522995.1 Polyangiaceae bacterium | reverse complement strand
TTCTAAACGTGGAGCGAGACGTGGAAGAGGCTTCGGACATGGCCAGAGCGCGCGAATGTAATGCCAGAGCCTGCGCCAAGCCAGGGCAAGAGCGCCGGCAAAAAAGCCGGGCAACGCCAGCTGCCGGCGGCGGCTGGGCGTTTTGGGCTATGTTGGCGGGCGATGACTCCTAGCGAGAAGAACATCGTCAAGTCATTGGTGGCGGTCGCCTGGGCCGACGGCAAGCTGGCGGCTCCCGAAGCGGGCGTCATCGAAGGCATGCTGTGCGGCTTCGACGCTAGCGAGGACGAGGAGCGCGAGATCCTCCAATACGCCAAGCAGAAGCGCACGCTGGTCGACGACGCGCCCATCAAGGAGCTGAGCCGTGAGGACCGGGAGCTGCTCTTGGCCAACGCCGCGCTGCTCACCCATGCCGACGGCGAGCAGAGCGAGACCGAGAACGCGCTGCTGGCCAAGCTGATCGGCATGCTCGAATTCTCCGAGGCCGACGCCAAGCAGATCCTCGACTCGGTGCAGGACGGCGCCTTGACGCTCCCGCCCAAGTCACTGGAAGAGTAAGGCGCGTCTCAGCGCGTTGACGGCGGCTTGATATTGACCGTGGTCAGGGTCGGGGGCGGCACGAGCGACTGACCTCGCCCGAAGCCCGAAATGCCGCCGGACACGATGAACGTCATCACTTCCGAGCTCGGTACGTCGAGCAGCTCGACCCGTTCGCGCGGGACGACCGCCAGCTGTCCCGCAAAGTTGTACGACTGCGGGAAGTAGACCGCGACGTGGCCGGGCATGCCGAGAGCGTGCAGCCCGTCGCGCGTCACGAAACCCAGTATGCGCGCGCCGCCGGGGCTCAGCTCGACCGCGGCCGCTTGATCGAAGTTGCGGTGGTCACCCACGAACGCTCCAATCAGGTCCTTGAGCGACGTGTAGATCAGCTTGACCAGCGGCATGCGCGAGAGCAAGCGGTCGGTCCACTGGAAGATGCGCCTGCCCACCACGTTCGAGGTGAGCAGCCCGACCAACGTAACGAAGCTCAGCATCAGCAGCAGGCCCACCCCCGGAATGCCGATTGGCAGGATGTGATCGAAGAAGCTCAGCGTCTTGAAAATCAGCCAGCCCGTGGCGCCGAGCGGCAGCAGCACCAGGCAGCCGCGGATGAAGTACCTGACGAGGCGCGTACCCATAGCTGGAACCTAGCAGAAGCAGCTAGTCGCGGCCCTGTCCGCAAGGCGGACGAGGCCGAGGCTCAGGGCTTGTCCGACTGCAGCGCCGCCATGCGCTCGAGCCCTTCGAGCCGCTGCAGCACGAAGCGTTCGGTGGGCGAAAGCGACTCACTCACCAGGCGCAGCGAGTCGAGGTAGTCGCGGAGCAGCGCGCGGTCCACGCCGCGCACGCGCCCTACCAGTGTGTAGAGCTCGTCGACGATCGGCAGCGGCATCGGCTGCGCTAGGGTGTGATAGAGCCGAATCGCGAAGTCGAGCCAGGCGCTCTTGTTGGTGGCAGCAGCGAGCTTGAGCGAGTAGCGAGCGGCGCTGCGCGCGATGTCGGGCGCCACGCCGCGGCCCGTGCTGGCGTCGGCCAGCGCGGCCACCAGGTGCGTGCCGATCAGGTGCTCGGCCTCTTCGCCGCGGCCGAGCGCTAGCGCCTTGTCGACGACGCTGCCCAGTAGCTGAAAGGCGTCAGCGCGGCGGGTGGCGACCGACACGTCGTCGTCGGCGAAGCTGGGCAGTCGCGGCGTTTGCTCCGGCTTGACCGGGCGCATGTCCGAGATGGTCTCACTGCGGCGCTCGGCCGGCTCGTCCAGCTCGATCAAGGCCATCGAGTCGTCACCGATGGTGACGACGTCGCCGGGGCGAAGCGCGACCACGCCGCTGATGCGCTCACCGTTGACGAAGACGCCGTTACGGCTGCCGTGATCGGCCACGTCGACGCCATCATCGGTGAGGCTGAAGGTGGCGTGACGCCGCGAGACCAACGCACCGACCAGCGGGATATCGGCGGCGGCGCTGCGTCCCGCCGTCGTCAGGCGCGACTTGAGGCGATACTCCCGGGTGCCGAGCCGGAGCGCGTAGGACGGGCGCGCCCGCTCACGCAGGCCGCTGTCCGCAGGCGTATCGAGCTCGAGCGCCTTGCCCGTCATCAAGCCTAGGCAATAAAGGAAATACCCACTCGTGTCTACACTCAACTACATGTCAGCCTAGCCGTCAGTGGTTGTGAGCAGAAGGCGCCTAACGCAGCGCGTCGTAACGAGCTCAGCCCGCGTGTGAGCCGGAGGCCCGGGGGTAACTGCCCATCACGCGCAGCAGCGTGCCGGCAGCCTGGATGCGCTCGAGCGCGCGCTGCACCGCGGGCTCCTCGCGGTGTCCTTCGAGGTCGGTGAAGAAGGCGTACTGCCAGGGCTGGGCCGGCGAGCCCCCGGCGGCGAGTAGCCGCCCGCGTAGCGGTCGCGATTCGATGCGCGTGAGGTTCAGGCCTTCTTCGTCGAACACCTCCAGCACGCGCCGTAACGCGCCGCGCTCGTGCGGCGTGGAGAACACCAGCGTCGTCTTGTCGCTGCCGGTCGCGGCTGCCAGCCGCTGGCCCACGACCACGAAGCGCGTGGCATTGCCCTCGTGATCTTGAATGCGCTCGCGCACGATCACGAGCCCGATTTCAGCCGCGAGGCGGCTGCCGACCGCGGCGGTGTGAGCATCGGCCAGCGCGCTGTCGGCGGCGCTGGTCGTGGAGGGTGCCACCACCAGCTCGGCGTGAGGCAGGTGCGTTCGCAACCAATGCTTGCATTGCCCGAGCGGCTGCGGATGCGACGCGACGCGCTGGATGGCGCTCAAATCGCTACTGCGAGCGAGCAGGCAGAGCTCGATGTCCAGCACCAGCTCGGCCGAAATCGTGACGTCGGCGTCGAGCAGCGCATCGAGCGTGGCGTTGACGCCGCCCTCGGTGGTGTTCTCGATCGGGACGATGGCCAGGTCTGCCTCGCCGCTACCCGCCGCTTCGATCGCGTCCTGAATGGTGCGCGTTTGCTGCAGCTCGGCTTGCTCCCCGAACATTTCGAGCGCCGCCGCGTGCGAGAAGCTGCGGGGCGGCCCCATGTATGCGACGCGAGGCTTGGACATATGGCTCCGCTCAGTGCTTGGTCTCGATCACCGCGCGGATGACCGAAGCTGCGTGAATGCGCGCGTAGTCGCGCCAACCTGCGATGTCGGATACGCCCTCGACGATGGCGGCCCACGCGTCCGCCTCGCCCTCCAGCATGCGCACCGTCGCCACGACCCGCTCGAGCGGCATGCGCTCGCGGACCGCGCGGGGCAGGCCGCCGTAGAGCACACCGGCGCAGGCGTTGATGGCCTGCTGCAGCTCGCCGCTGCGGGGTACCTGGCGAATCGCTGCGTGCGCGCGCTGTACGACCTTCGCCGCCTGCAGGATGTGCTGCTCGGTCAGGCCACCCAGCGCAAAGGCCGCCCAGGTGCGAGCGATCGCCGCTTCCTCGAACGGCTGAACCTGACCACGGCGGATGCGAATCTCCAGCCAGTCGGCCAGCGCGCGCGCCGCCCGCATCCACTCCGGGGCGACTGGCGGCAGCGACTCGCGCATGCGCCGCACTTCGCGCTCGACGCGCGCGCTCGAGTCGGGCGGCTCGAGCGCGGTTTCGAGCGCCTTCAGCTCCCCGGCAGGCGGCTCGAAATCGGTGAAGGTGCGCTGTGGATCGGCGGGAAACGGTTCGGCATCACCGAACAGGGGCCACGTGATCTCGAGATTGCGTTCGCGGGGAGTGGACATCGAGGTGGCGCGCGGCCAAAGGCGGCTTACTTGAGGATGTCCAGCATCGCTTGCAGGCGCAACGCCAGGCTCATGTCGCCTTCCACCTTCAGCTTGCCGGTGAAGAACAGCTCCTGGCCGTTGGCCTTGCCCTCGGTCAGAGCCACGAAGTCCAGAGCCGTCATGGTGATGGTGCAGTCGGCCGTGCCTTCACCTTCGACGACGCCGGGGGTGTCCTTCAAGTTGACGATGAAGTTGCCGCCGCCATCGCCTTCCAGGATGAATTTGAACACGGCGCCGATCGCGCTGGCCTGCTCGCGCTTCTCCGCGATCAGTTGTCCCATCTGCTTCAGTTTGTCGCTGGCGGTCGTCATGGCTACGGATACTCCCCACGACCGCCCTGCTTCGTCAACCGCCGGCTACTCGGTGGGCGGCAAAGACGCATAGGGCCCGAATTTCTCGGCCAGGATGGCGAGCGCTTCGGCGCCGCGCTCGGTGCTCGGCAGGTAGATGTCGGGCGTGACCTTGCGTTGGCGAACGCTGACCTCGCGCGCCGAAACTCCGATCACGGCGTCGAGATCGTCGAGCAGCTCCTGCATGTCGGCGTAGCGATTGTCCGGATGCTTGTGGGTGGCGGTGAGGATCATGCGCTCGATCCGCCCGTCCAGCTCGGCCTCCAGCCAGGAAGGGGGCGGCATCGAGCTGAACAGCTGATGGCGCAGGAGATCGGCGGGCAAGCCGGTGTCGAACGGCAGGTGACCGGTGAAGAGCCGGAACATCACCACGCCCATCGCGTACACGTCGGTGCGCGCGTCGACCGACTCGGCCAAGATTTGCTCGGGCGCCATGTATTCGACGGTGCCCAGGATGGTGTGCGAGCCGCTCGTGCCGCCCCCGCTGGCGTCGAGCTTGGCCATGCCGAAGTCGATCAGCTTCAGCCCGATCGGTTCGTCGTTCGGGCCCACCAGCACGAAGTTGTCGGGTTTGACGTCGCGATGCACGATGCCGGCCCGGTGCGCGGCGACCAAACCCTGGGCGGCCTGGCGCACCAGCGAAAGGGCGAGCTCGAACGGCGGCGTGCCTTGGCGGCGCAAGAAGTCGCCCAGCGTCTCGCCGGGCAACGCCTCCAGGACCAGGTAGGGGACGCCGGCGGAGGTGGCGCCGTGGTCGAGCACGCGCACCACGTTCGGGTGATCGATGCCGCGCAGCGCCTCGGCCTCGAGCAGCATGCGGTGCGAGAGCTCCTGGCCCTTGATCGACTCGGGCGCCAGCATCTTGATCGCGACCGGCACCTTGTCGCGCAGGTCCTCGGCCAGGTAGATGCGCGCGGTGGCGCCGCGCGTCAGGTAGCCGTGCACCTTGTAGCGATCGCCGAGCACCGTGCCGCTGAGCTGCGACTCGGAGGGCCGAAACTCGTGGAGCGAGGCCGAACGTCGTTCGACGTTCGACCTGGTGTTCTCTGGGGGTTTGTTCAGCTCTAGTCCGTCTCTCGGGCGTTGCTCTTGAGCTCGGGGGTCGGCGCCGGCGCGGTGCGATCCTTCATCGCTACGAACTTGCGCTCGTCGTAGCCGGTGTAGATTTGGCGTGGGCGGGCGATCTTCTGGTCCTTGTCGAGCAGCATCTCTTCCCACTGCGCCAGCCAACCCGACGTGCGCGGGATGGCGAACATCACCGGGAACATGTCGACCGGAATCGTCAACGCCTCGTAAATCAGGCCGGAGTAGAAGTCGACGTTCGGGTACAGCTTGCGCGACACGAAGTAGTCGTCGGAGAGCGCAATCTTTTCCAGCTCGAGCGCCACTGCCAGCAGCGGGCTCTTCTTGCCGATCAGGTCGAACACCTGATCTGCCAGGCGCTTGATGACCTGCGCGCGCGGGTCGTAGTTCTTGTAAACGCGGTGACCAAAGCCCATCAGGCGGCTGCCGACGCCGCTCTTCACTTCCTTGATGAAGGCGGGAATGTTCGACAGCGAGCCGATCTCGCGCAGCATTCGCAGCACCGCTTCGTTCGCCCCGCCGTGGAGCGGGCCGTACAGCGCCGCGGCAGCGCCAGCCACCGCCACGTACGGATCGGCGCGCGAGCTGCCGACCGAGCGCATCACGTTCGTCGAGCAGTTCTGCTCGTGATCGGCGTGCAGGATGAACAGCACGTCGAGCGCCCGGACGATCTCGGGATGCACCTCGAACTTGGGCTCGGCGATGCGCTTGACCATCTGCAAGAAGTTGGCGGAGTAGCTGAGCTCGTTCGACGGGTACACGAACGGCATGCCCATGGCGTGGCGATAGCTCCAGGCCGCCAGCGTCGGCATCTTCGCGATCAGGCGCACCATCTGCGCGCGGCGGATGTCGCGATCCATCACGTGCTTGGCTTCGGGGTAAAACGTGCTGAGCGCGCTCACGCTGGCGCACAGCATGCCCATCGGGTGCGCGTCGTAGCGGAAGCCGTCGATGAACGTGCGCACGTTCTCGTGCACGAACGTGTGGTGCGTCACGTCGTCGGTGAACTTGTCGAGCTCCGACTGCGTCGGCAGCTCACCGTTGATCAGCAGGTAGGCGACCTCGAGGTACGAGGCGTTCTCCGCCAGCTGATCCACTGGATAGCCGCGATAGCGCAGGATGCCCTTGTCGCCGTCGATGTAGGTGATCGCCGAGCGACACGAGGCCGTGTTCATGAACGCCGGGTCGTACGTCATCAAGCCGAAGTCGTCCTTCTCGGCCATGATCTGGCGAAGATCGAGGGCGCGGATGGTGCCTTCGTTGATCGGCACCTCGTAGCTCTTGCCGGTGCGGTTGTCGGTGATGGTGAGGGTATCCTTGGCCATGTTCTTCGCTATCGCTCCGTAAGCTGCTCGGCGTGGGTGGTCGGAGCCTTCCCTGGTACAGCCGGCAGCGCAAGAGTTTCTGCCGGTTTCTTGGCCATCGTCGCGAGTTTTGGCATGGGCAGGGGATGGCCCTTTCGTCCATTCGGTCGCTCATCCGGGGCGCGATCGGTCGCCTGGCGTTGCTGGTCGGTCTGCTGACCGCGACACTCGTGTGCGGCTGCGAGGGCAACAGCTGGCTGAAGCCCGGGGGCGACGAGCAGCGTGCCGCGATGCGGGTCAAGCCCGAGGACCCCGCCAGCACGCCTCGCGTCGACGATTGGAGCAAGGTGCCGGTGCCGCCAGCCGATGGCCCGCAGCTGGCGCCGATTACGATGCAGGCGCCGATTTATGCCAAGCCTGACCCGAAGGCCGAGGTGGTGGGCTACGGGCGACTCGGCGCCAAGCTGGCTCGTTCACCGGCCGCGCTGACCAAGGATGGTTGCCCAGAAGGTTGGTACGCCGTGCGTCCACTGGGTTTCGTTTGTGTGGGCTCGAACGCCACCACGAAGCTGGATCACCCGCTGGTGCGCGCGATTGACAGGGAGCCGGACCGCAGCCGGCCCATGCCGTACCCCTACGCCTTTCTGCGCGCCATCGCACCCAGCTACATGAAGGTGCCGAGCAAGGCCGAGCAGCTCCAGTACGAGATGCGGCTGGAGCGACATCTGCGCAACCACGGTCGTCTCAAGGAAAAGTGGGACGCGCTCGACGTCGGCGCCAACGACGTGCCGCTCGACGAGCGCGGGCTGGCCATCGGCGGCATTCCCGATCACGCGCGCCCGGCCGACCAGAGCCAGCGCTTCGGCGGCAACGGCGACGACAGGGTGCCGTGGTGGCTCGAAGGTGGGCGCAAGATCCCGAACGTATCGAGCTTCAAGGTTCCGAGCTATGCGGTGATTTCCAATCGCGTGAAGCGCCACGCCGGCGTTTCGTTGATCGGCACGTTCGTGGCCGGGCCGGAGTCGCAAAACCGTCGCTTTGCCATCTCGACCGATGCGCGCCTGATCCCGGCCGACAAGCTCAAGGCCGACTCCGGCTCGCCCTTTCATGGCTACGACATCCGCAAGACCGGCCTACCGGTCGCGTTCGTGCGCAAGGAGGGCACGCAAGGCTACCGGCTCGAGGACGGGCGCTTGGTGGAGGCCGAAAAGATGACGCCGCGCTCGCTGGTGGCGCTAACCGGCGCGGTGAAGGAGCTGCGCGGCCAGCGCATGGTCGAGACGCGTGATGGGCTGTGGCTGGAGAGCGCGGAGCTCAAGACCGCGGCCAAAACCAGCAAGCTGCCCGGTTGGGCCCGTGGCGACAGCAAGTGGATCGATATCTCGATCCTGAATCAGGTGCTCGTGCTCTACGAGGGAGCGCAGCCGGTCTACGTCACGCTCGTGTCGACGGGGCGTGATGGGCTGGGCGAGCCGGGCAAGACGCTGAGCACGCCGACCGGACAGTTTCGCATCTACCAGAAGCACATCACGACCACGATGGACTCGGACGTGGCCGATCACGAGTTCGAGCTGCGCGACGTGCCGTGGGTCATGTACTTCAAGGCCGGCTACGCGCTGCACGCTGCCTACTGGCACGACGACTTCGGTCGCGCCCGCTCCCACGGCTGCATCAATCTGGCGCCGATCGACGCGCGCTACGTGTTCTTCTGGAGCTCACCCCAAGTGCCCGAGCACTGGCACGCCGCCTACTCCGGCCAGGGCGGCTTCGAAGAGGGAACTCTCGTCTACGTTCACCCGTAGCCGCGACGATTTGCGGCGAAGCGAGCAAGAAAACAGGGAGGCGGGGAGGTTTTGGGGGTGCGTACCAGGCGTCGCACCTGCGAGACGCGACGAACGCTTGCGTTGATGCGCGCGAGGGATTGAACAGGAAGGGGGGAAGAGTGGAAGGGATTGGATTGGGCGTGCGGGTGATAGAGGGGCTTGGGCTAGTGTCCTGAGTCCGAGAAAGCATCAATAAGTCGCCTGCCCGATCGTCCTAGCGCAGAAGCGAGCGACGCTAGCCAGAATCTGATCGGCCGTCTTCGTCCAGACGAAAGGCTTCGGTGCCTCGTTGCTCGCTTCCACGTACTGCTCGATCGCTTCTTGGAGCTCGGACGTGCTTTTGTGGCTGCTTCGTCGCAAGGCCTGCTCAGTCAGGTTGGCAAACCAGCGCTCGACCAGGTTGAGCCAAGACGAGTACGTCGGCGTGAAATGCAGAAAGAAGCGCGGATGCCGCTTGAGCCAGCGGCGGATCGCGGGCGTGTTGTGGATCGAGGAGTTGTCGACGACAACGTGCACCTTCACGTCTGCCGGCACTTCTGCGTCGATCTCGTTGAGGAAACGTCGAAATTCGGCCGCGCGTTTGTCAGGGAAGCACGCTCCGATCACTTTGCCTGTCGCGACGTTCAGCGCCGCGAAGAGGTTGGTTACTCCGTGGCGCGTATAAGTGGCGGTCGCTCGTGGAGACTGGCCAAACACCAGCGGCAGGACCGGCTGAGTCCGTTCCAGCGCCTGTACGGACGACTTCTCGTCGACGCACAGCACCACGGCATTGTCGGGCGGGTTCATGTACAGCCCCACGATGTCGCGCACCTTCTCCGTAAAGAATGGATCGGTGCTCAGCGTAAACGTGCTCGTCCGATGCGGTTTGAGCTGAAATGCCCGCCAAATTCTGGAAACCGATGACTGACTGACTCCGGCTTGTTTCGCCATTTTCCGCGAGCTCCAGTGCGTCGCGCCCTTGGGCACAGATTCCAGCGTTCGTCGGACCACCTCCTCCACTTGCTCGTCCTGGAGCTTGCGATGCGCGTTGGGTCGCGGGCTGTCAGTCAGACCCGCGATACGCGCATTGACGAAGCGTTCCCGCCACTTACCCACGATCCCCGGGTCGGCTCCAAGCTCCCGAGCGACTGTCGTGTTGGGCTTCCCCGTCGCGCAGAGCAGGATGATGCGGGCGCGCAACGCCAGCGCCTGCCCGGTCGTTCGACCGCGCTCGTAGCGCTCAAGGTCCGCCCGTTCCTCCGCCGTCAGCTCTAACGCCTTCTTCGGTCTACCTGCCTTCGCCATTCTCCTTGGACGGCCCCGCTGCCCATGGATTCATTTTCGTGGCGATTCATGGACTCAGGACACTAGGTCGCCATCCAAGGGGGCAGCGCGGCTGCGGCGCGCACCAAACGCCCCCCCTGAGCTAGCGGAACAGCGGCGGCCAGATCCAGAGTCAAAAAGTGATCGAGATCCGTTGGCGAGCGACGGGTCCGGATCAGCGGCGACGGCTGCGCGCCCGCTAAGCGCTCACCGAGCGCTTCAGAGCTCCGGAATCGAGCAGAGGGTGATAACCCGAGGCAAGTCAGACGTCAGTCCACATGCGGATCAGGTCGTTGTGGCTGGCGCGAAGGCGCAGCAGCAATTCGGGGCTGGCGCCCTCATTCTCGAGCAGGGCGATGCTTTCGCCCAGCTCGAACAGCAGTTTTCGCTGGGCGGCGTCGCGCACCATGCTCTGCAGCCAAGTCACGGCCACCAGACGTACCCCTGACTCGATTTGGCTCACGCGGTGAATCGAGCCTGACGGATAGAGCACGGCATCGCCCGCCGCGGCCTTGATCGAGATCGGCGCACGGTCAGCGGCGACCACCAGCTCCCCTCCCGCATATTCAGTCGGCTCCGAAAGAAACACTGTCACGCTCACGTCGGCGCGGGTGGTGACCGAGCCGCGCATGATCGGCGCGTCGAGGTGCGGGCCATAATACATGCCCGGCTCGTAGCGGTTGATGGTGGGATGGCGCAGCGACTTCGGCAGTGTGGCGGCCTGCAACGTGGCGTGTCGCAAAAGGGCGCGCGCCACCAGCTCCCCCACCTCGCGCTGGGCGTCGCCGCTGCGCTCGAGCTGCAGCACGTGCTTCTGGTCGCGCGCGGGACCCCCGGCGCTGCTCCGTCCGTCCACGAAGCTCGCAGCCGTGAGCGCCGCTCGCACCGTGGTCAGCTCTTGCGCCGAGAGCACCCGCTCCACGACCAGAATCATGCTCGCCCCTCGTGTGTCACGGCGCTTCGAACACGCCGCGCTCGACGGATTTCGTTCCCACGGCCACTCTATGGCCGCTCAGCAGGAATTGCGCTGCCCCGCCGGCGATGAAGCCAGCATCCTCGACGGGCCCCTCGGGCGACCAGAAATAGGGTGAGGGCAGGAGCTCGCCAGAGGGCGCGAAGCTGCACACCCGGTACTCCGCCGTCAATGCTTGCCGCTGCGCGACGTACAGATTGCCGAGCGAATCGGTGCCCGTGACATTGGTGTAGCCCGTGCACGGCATCGAAAGGTTCACCAGCGGGGCATCCAGCGAGGTGAGCACGCCGTCCGGTCGAGGCAAGGCTGCCAGCCGCGTACCCCGATACGGGCCGTCGAGGCCGATCAGCAGGAATATGCGATCGGTTACCGGCTCGTGCAGCAGCCCGCCAACGCGGTCGGTGCTGAGCACGGTCGAGATGGGCGTTGAATCGATGAAGACGCCGTCGGCGTCCCAGCGGGCGAGGCTCCTTGGGGTGGAGCCGCCGCCTCCGCCGACCGCGAAGATCTCGAGGTCGTTCAGCGGCGTTTCTGCTGACCAGCCAGGCAGGGGCGCGATGGTGTGGTCATAGACCTCGGCGAAGCCGTTGGGCAGGTCCTTCTGCTGCAGGAACTGGCACGTGGTCGCGTCGTAGGCGATGTAGCGAGAGACCGTGGTCCCGGCTTGACCGGCAATCACCATCACGCTCGGTCCGATGTGCATGACGCCGCTGACGTAGGTCAGCGCGCCCTCGGCCGGATCGCGCGGATCGTAGTCGAGGTCGCAGCTGGCACTGGTAATGGCGGGCGGCGGCGGCGTTTCGATCACCGCCAGGCCGTCGAGGTCATCGCTGATCAGGGCGCCCAAGCCGAGATCTTCCGCGGCCTTGAGCAGCGTGTTCGTGCCATCGCCAACCGATGCGAACAGCATCGCGCCGATCGGGTCGGCTACCAGGTAGGCATCCGCGACGGCGCTGCCGGCCGCGCCGTACGCGCCGTACGTTACCGAAAAGGCCACCTTGGCCGGTGCATCGTCGCCGTAGACGAGCAGCGCGTCGACCCGATCGTAAGCTACCAGACCCAGCTCGGCGCAGCTGAAGGCGACCTCGTTGGTGCCGTCGAGCCCACTGCGAAAGACGGTGCAGGGTCGCTCTTCGGCCAGGACAGTAGCCACCGCGCTATCGGCCACGCCGACGGCACCAATCGGAACCGTGAAGTAAACCTCGGTCAGCGGCGCGCGCGCGTCGTGCGCGAAGAGCCCACCGAGATCGTCGACACCGGCGTCCGGGTCAGCGGAGAGCCCGAGCGTCGACTCGTGGGCGAGCAGGCCGTTGTAGCCGTACTGGTCCCCTCCCTCCATGAGCTGCCGGAAGCTCGCGACGCCGTCGCTGAAGTAGACGTCGCCTTCTTCGTCACCTGCTTCCCAGGATTGATAGACGCGCGTGGCGAAGCCGCCCTGCGAGTTGCTCGCCATCGAGAACAGGTACGACGGGTTCAGCGGCTCGGGCTGCAGCAGCGTGAAGCTGACGATCTGGTCGGCCTCCGCCAGGCCCAGGGTCTCGCCCGTCAGCTTCACCTCGTTGGTGCCGTCGGCCTTCACTTGTCCGGCGGTCTTGGAGCTATAGATGACGTTCTGGGGCTGGGCCTGTCCCGCAAGCGCGCTGTCGGCGAGGCCGATCGCGCCTGGCTTGACGGTGAACAAGAGCTCCGGCTGGGGCCCGGTCGGTGGCGTGCCGCCTTCTCCGCCGCTGCCCGCGCTCGGACCTTCTCCGGCGCTGCCCGCGCTCGGACCTTCTCCGGCGCTGCCGCTGGGCGAATCGCCGCCGATGTTATCGGTCCCGCTGCCTGCCGAGCTGCCACCGCTGTCGGGGCCGTCAGTGGCGCCCGCTTCGCCGCCCCTACCGGCGTCGCTGTCATTGTCGCGATCGGCCTTCGCCCGGTCGCTGCTGCCGCACGCCTGTACCACCAGCAGCGTAGCCGCCAAACCCGTCAAGAATGTTCGATGAAGCAAGACCTAACCTCCGAGGAATCCACGAGCATCTCAAACTCATCCACTGACGTCTACGCTCGCGGCGTAGTCATTGGGTTGGACGCGTCCTCGGGGCGTTACAGCTTCTCTGGTTTTTGTCTCCGCTCAGGGCAGCGTGAGGAGCCCTATCAACTCGCTGCCCGCCCGGGCCCAGACGGGTGTGCGCTACCGATGATACGCAGACCTGCGTGGAGAGGGCGGCGTTCAACGCGCTTCAGTAGTCCAGACCGCCTGCAGAACGACGTGAACGCGGGGTCACTGCTCGATGTACAGAGCTTTTTCCAGCTCGGCCACGTACGTCCACGGCGGGGAAATCAGCTTCGAAAAGACGAACAAGCGCT